>CALUYR010000308.1 GCA_944325045.1 Candidatus Gastranaerophilales bacterium | reverse complement strand
GATATATGGCAGCAAGTTAAAGACAGAAAAGACCAAGAACAAGAGGAAATTGAAAAAGAGTATAATAAATTTGAGAATAGGCAAAAGAGAGCTTTAACGCAATTAAATCAAGATTTTGAAGATGTAAAAGAAAGAGCTTATATTAAATCCAGCTTAGGCTTTACTAGTGATGCAGATAGCACAGCGAACGAAAATATAACAGGTTTATTGCTTACTATTGGAGACAGTACTATTCAATTTTGTGATTATTATAATGAGTTTCACACTTTGAATAAGTCACAGCTAACTACTTTACAAAATGAAATTATCCAAAATGCACAAAGTTTATATACACAAAAATGGCAATACCGCACCGCTATTGAAAATGCTACTGATAACAGTACACTAGATGAAGCAGTAAGTCAAATTAATTTTACTTATATGGATTTTTCCACACATCAGAGTTAATTTTTAAAATCTATTTAATTTATAATATAAGCACCGTTAATGGTGCTTTTTAATTATATAGAGGAATATAACATGAGCATATATAATAAAGGATACAAATGGCATATTAAACAAATATTAATTGGTTTAGATCAATTATGTAATACTTTAATTGGAGGATGGGCAGATGAAACTTTAAGTTCAAGATGCTATAGGAATAGAAACAAATACTGGTATGCTAAGGTTGGAGTTAAAATTTTAGATTTAATTTTTAAACCATGGGATAAGGAACACTGCAGGGAATCGTATGAAAGTGAATTAAAAAGTATGCATTTGCCTTGTGAATTTAGATAATATAAAGCCCTCATAAGATGGCTGTTTTATCTTAGGAATTACTAAAATCCATATAAGTAAAGTTAATTTGACTTACTGCTTCATCTAGTGAACTATTATCAGTAGCATTTTCAATAGGATCATGGATAGTAATATTGACATTCCCTGAGGTATTTGCATATACCCTGCAGGGTAAATAATATATAATGTAATTAAAACTTTAAAATATTTAATAATTATCTAATTTAATTACTTATAATAATATTAGATAATTATTAATAATTATCTAAAATTTATTCATTTATAACATGAGGGGAATATATTATGGCAGATATAGAATATGCTAGCAATGCTAAAGGAAACACAGCATTAACTTTAGGCAGCATTGGTTTTGAGATTCACTTTCAAATTCAATAAAAGTGACTTAGAACATTTTTATACTAATGCTAAAAAATATCAGGTATCAGAATAATGGAACAATTTATTGCCCAAAATCTATTTTCAATTATTGCTACTATAGCAGGAGTTGGAATAACTTATATTTTGAAGAATATCAATAGTTCCCTGCAGGAGTTGCGCAATGATTATAAACTATTACTGAATAATAAAGATCAGACAAGAATGGAAATGCAAAAAGAGCTTGCGGCAATCAGAGAATTAATCGCAGGTCAATATGTAACTAAAAAAGAACTTCCAACACTAATTGCTGGTATTGAGGCTAATAAATGAATATAAGTAATGATGGAATTAAGTTTATTGCTCGTTATGAAACTGCGGATGGTAAGCCAAATCTCACCGCTATTAAATCACCAGAGCAACCTAAGAATGGGAAAACAAAATATGAAATAGGTTTTGGGCATAATTCAGATTCATATTATACTGTTACAGCAGATTCTAAAATAACGGAAGAGCAAGCATATGCTATATTAGAACATGATATTAATGAAGCAGTAAGTTTAGTTAATAATTATTTAAGAAAATATAGCATTGCTGAAAGAATTAACCAGCACCAATTTGATGCTTTAATATCTGCTGCCTTTAATGGAATACCAGTTTATGATAGTAAGTGTGGATTGAGTAAAGCTATACTTGAAAATGATGCTGATAAAATTGAGAAAGAATGGGGCAGGTGGATATATATGACAGTTAAAGGTAAAAAGGTTAAATCGTGGGGCTTAGTAAGGCGTAGAGCAGATGAAATTGAGCTTTATTTCTGCGGTGATTATAAACGTGATTATAGATAATAACCTTGATTGCAGATAATCTGCAGGGGGAATATGAAAACTAAACCGTGGTATAAAAGCTGGACTATATGGTTTAATATATTATCTGTAATTGGTATTGTAATTGAACAGTACTTTGATTTAATTAAGCCATTAGTAAGTGATAAAGCATATGCTATTATTGTAATAGTAGTGGCTAGTTTTAACTTATATTTAAGAGTATTCGTTAAAACTCCACTTACTTTGCGGAAAAAGGAAGATGATTAAAGAATATCTTAAGTATATTATTATATTCTTAGCTCCACTTATCTTAATTTTTACGGGTGGATACCTAGGCTATAGCTACGGTAAAACGCAAGTAGAACTAAGCTATAAACGAAAAATAGCAGAGTTAAATTATAATTTTAGCTTAGAAAGGGAAAAATATGAAACTAAGTCCAATTATTTATCAGCTCAATATATGGATGCTAAAAATAAGCTTGATAATATTTATGATGATAATATGGAGCTTGTTGAGCGGTTGCGAGAGCAAGAAAGAGCTAATCAGCAACTGCGAGCCAATCGTGATACCAGATGTGTTACTAAGCCAGCCACCTGCCCCGCAATTTCAGCAAGAGTGGCAAAAGATGTTACAAAGTTACTTAAACAAGCAGACTCAGCAGCAGCATACGCCGTAACATGTAGAGAATGGATTAATACCCTGCAGGAAACTCAAACTGTATCTAAATAGACTAAGATAACTATAGCCGTACTTTTAATCTATACGGCTATATTTTCATTTAGTGTTTAAATTAAAGACTTAAAATGTGTAATAGCAGAGGCTACATCTAACTTATTGTCTAAGCATCTTTGTATAGATTCATCTACTGTATCTTTAGCTAATAAATTAATATAAATGACTTTATTATCAGTTTGTCCGATACGGTGGCATCTATCTTCACTTTGTAGCCTATCATGAAGAGAAAAGCTATTGGAATAATAGATGACTATAGATGCTTTAGTAAGAGTAATACCTGTACCGCCACTTTGCTGATTAGCTACAAATACTTTTGTAGTCCCTAATTGGAATTCATTTATAGCACCCCTTTTATCAGTTTCACTGACTCCACCAAAATACACTGAAGTCGGAACATGTATTTTGCCTAGAGCTTCAACTATATCTAAAATCTCATGACGATATCTAGCCCAAATAATAATTTGTTTATTTAGGGATAAAAATTGCTGTACTAACTCTATACATTTTTCTAATTTAGGGTTGTTTTCTAGGTCTATTTTATTATTAATGCCATCTGGAGTAATAACATTATTCCCTGTCATCTGGCACAATTTAGTTAGAATAGCAATCTTATTTAAAATCGGAACACTATCATTATCTAGCTGTATAATGCCTTCTTTTTTAGCTATATCATATGCCACTCTTTGTTTCTTAGTTAATTCTATATAAATATTCTTGTAAATCTTAGGCGGTAAATCTAAACAATCTTCCTTTAATACTCTGAATGAAAATGGCTTTATTAACCCCTGCAGGTGGTCTAAATTTTTATATACGGGATGGCCATCTTTGGTTGCCTGTACTAGAGCTTGTCTTGAACGGGACTTTGCTTTAATAGCTTGTACTAAGGGGTTATTCTGTGGGAGGAAAACCCCATAACGGCATTTAAAAGCAATGAAAGATGGAGCACCCAAAATATTTTCATTAAGAAAATTAAACTGAGTCCAAGCATCAAAGGGACTATTGGTAATTGGAGTGCCAGTCATTATTCTTTTGTATCTAGCTCTTTTAGCAATTTCCATTACAAACTTAGTTCTTTTAGCAGTAGGGCTTTTACAATAGTCACTCTCATCTAATACTATCATATTTTTATCAGACATACTAAGAAAATTATTAATCAGTTCACAACCCTTTTTATTACTTAAACTCTCCCAATTAACACATAATATTTTACCCATATTAATATTATTATTTATTCTAGCTCTAACATCGAAAAGAGCATTTAATTTATCCTTATCACCCTTATTCATAGCCCCACTGTAACCTGCCCACATTATAAATGGTGATACTTTTTCCGGCAGGTGTAATGGTATTTCATTTTGCGCCCAGTTCCATTGTACTCCATTCGGAGCTACAACTAACATATTAACAACCTTACCCCTAGCAAATAGATAAGCATAATTGTTAATAATAATCCAAGTTTTGCCAGTACCCATATCAGCCAATAAAGCAAAATATTCTCTATCACCATATTTAGCTAAACATTGGAGCTGATGATTATATGGCTTAGTTTTAAAGGTAATAATTCCACCTTTTGGGGATTGGATAAAGTCTTTAGTAAAAAAGTATTGTTTTTCTAGTTCCATTTTAATTCTCCACATTACCCCTGCAGGGTATTAACTATAAATACATTTTTATATATTCTCTAATATAGAGCCATCCATCCTTAATACTTTGGGGTATAAAAAATACATTAAATTTTCCAAATTTAATTTCCTCAATATTCATCTTAAGTATTGATGAATCTATAGTATTTCCATTAACAAAAATGGTATAATCATCCATACATATTAGCACCCCGCATTTGCCCCCTGCTAAGGTCTGTTTCTTCATCCAAGCAAATTGATTAGGCATAATCTTATGGTTAGAACCAAACAAAGCAGTATTCTTTCTTTTAGGCATTCTAGGGCATTTTAATTCTAACCAAAATTCTTTACCGCTAATACAACCATTAATATCAGGCATTCCATCAGCAGTAAGATTCTCAATTCGCTGTATCCTATCATGCATATAAAAATCTTCAATTTTCTTAATATGCTTCCAAGCTTCCTTTTCAGTCATTATTCCTCCAAAATTTTCCATTTAGTAATAAAAGCATAACGGATACCATGAAAAAATTTAGCTCTAACTAATAGATATGTACCTAAATTAATATTTTCTACAATAGGCTTACCCCATTTTTCATATAAAGGTACAGATACTCTGCCACCTATCATTCCACTATCATCCCTAATTCTAACATCAAGAAACTTAGTGGGCTGTCCCTCAGGTATTACCTTACCATTACGCTTTTTAATTAGCATATCTTCATTTAGATCACGCTGGGACTTATAAATTAATTCTCCGATAAATACTCTCTCACTATTGTGTGGAAGTCCCTCGGTAATATCCGCTATCCTTACTACCTCACCCCTTACCTTTTCTATGCCTAGATAATAAGTATTGAAATGGTGAGATATATAAAATACATCTTTAAATGGACTGCCCTTAGCAATTAATTTATTAACCATTTCATCGGTTAATTCCCCCTTATCCCTAAGAGCAATATACTTCTTAGCGGATACATCACCAATACCATTTAAAGATTTAAAACCTCCAATCAACCTCCCATCTATTACATCCCAATCTTCACCACTTATCATAGGGTCAAAATAGGTATATTCATATCCTTCACGACAAAATTCTCTCAGCAATTCAATAGCGCTATCATCATCCTTAGCATGCCGTAAAGTAGTAGCAGCAAACTGCAGGGGATAATTGCCTTTAAGCCATGCTGTCCAATAACTAATAGTAGCATATGAATAGGTATGAGCTTTATTCATCTGCCAAGCACCCATAGCATTAATTTGATCCCAGATAGCCACAGCAGTCTTTTCATCTACACCATTACTAATAGCACCTTTAACAAAGTTTCCTTTTAGTGGAGCTAATACTTCTTTACCCATTACTTTGGATATTGACTTGCGTACAAACGCCGTATCAGTCCAACTAAAATTACCTATTTCACGCACAATAGCCATGGTGTTTTCTTGATATAATGGAAGTTCATAACTATCTTTTAATAGTTTAGCCATTAATGGGTGAATGCTTTTATATGGTTTTCCATTATGTCTATCAATCCATTTATTTGAAATACCAGTATTAAATGGGCCAGGTCTAGCCAAAGCAGTAATAGCATCTATTTCATTAATACTCTTAAACTCCAATTTACTAGCTAAAGAGCGCAAAGCATTGCCCTCAAACTGAAATATTCCTGATAGTCTTCCACTATTAAATATCTCATATGCTTTTGGGTCATTTAATGGTAAATGATACCAATCTATATTAGGCACTCTACAATCTTCCAATACTGTTAAAGTTCTCAGCCCTAATATATCCATTTTTAATAGATTAACTTGTTCAATATTACGCTTATCTATATGAGCAATATTAAGGTCATCTACAACACAATATTTATTAATCGGCTCATTACATACAAGAATACCTGCAGCGTGTACACCCGTTCTAACCGCATGCCCCTCCAACTCTGCCGCAACCTTAGCTTCAGGATACATCTTAAGAAACTTTTTACCAGCATCAGTTCCCTCCAAAGTATCTAATAAACATAAATGAGCACGGGCATCAGCATCACCACGTTCAATAATAGCTATCTTAACCGCAGCCGTGGCTATAGGACTAATATTGAATTTTTTACATACTTGTATAAGGGCACTTTTAGGTTTAAATAGAGCTATATTACCTACATGAGCTACATGCTCGGAGCCCCATTTTTCTTTAAGATAATCAATTACCATCTCACGTTTATTATCAGGAAAATCCAGATCAATATCTGGTAAATCTTTTCTGGTCTTATCAATAAATCTTTCAAAATATAATTTAGGCGGTAATGGATCAATCTCAGTAATATGCAATAAATAACAAACTAAAGAGCCCGCAGCGGAACCACGACTAGGGCCAACTAACATATGCTTTTTAGCATACCGCACCATATCTTGAACAAGCATGAAGTAACTATCAAAATTTTTAGCCTTAATTTCCTCCAATTCATGAATTAGTCTCTTTTCATATTCATCAGTCCAACCTGCAGGGAAACGCTCAGGAATATGCTCACGACATAGCTGTTCTATGTCTCCACTCATATGAATCATCGGAGCCTTAGGCAATTCTAAACCCTCGCAGCTTTTAGCTATATTCTCAGCGGTATCCTGATTAATAGTAAGGTGATCCACTATACTTAAATCTTTCTCTGAGCCTCCACCGAAAGGCATTAATTCCAATATATCCTTATCTTCAGGATAAGAGTAATAGTTATCCCATACCCCTACTTCCTTCAACCCGTATTTAGCAGCTACGCTGTGTTTAATGCGGTTTATTAAATGTGAGCCATTCTCTGCTATATCTATATAAAGGTTATTCACCTTAGATAAAAATTCACCATCAGTAATATCACCAGCAAACTTATATATATTCTCACTCATTCCGATTATATCAGCAGTATATAGTCTAGGAAGAGCACCTTTATTTGTTGGTACTTTTTGATGATAACTAAGGGATATAATTTGATATAACTCTGAAAGGCCATCCTTATTTTTAGCAATAAACCACATTCTAGGTGTAATATCATCTTCATCAGTAACTACAGCAGTACAACCTAATAGCGGTATAATTCCTGCTTTTTTGCATTCATTATACCATTTAACATGCCCCCAAGTATCATCATCAATAATAGCTGCGGCGGTACAATTAATATCTTTTAACCGCTGTATTACCTTTTTAATCGGAGCAAATGTTTTACCAAAGCTATATTCTGTACGTACCTTAAGATGTATCATGTTTATTCCTTATTATATACTTTATCCAAGCTAGAATGCTTAAAATATTCCTCTTTTAAAATTCCATGGATCAGAGTATATCTTTCTAATTCATATTCTGATAGAGTTCTATCCTGCAGGGTCTGAATACATGCTCTCAATATAAAATTGCGCAATGGATTTAAAGAGCCCTGTTTAAACATTCTATATTCAAATTCCAGCCTATGAATCAGTTCACTATTAGTCATCTTTTCACAAGAGCTTAATAATCTGGCAACGTACACAATATTTTCTCCGATAGTTTTGGGCATGGCCAGTAACCCCAGCCATGCTAAATTTAAGTTAATTTTAGGGTAAATCTTCGGATACATGAACCCTTTGTATATAAAATACTTAAACATTATTACACCTTTAAACCGCAGGAATACCTGCTTTTTCACATATAGTATAAAGGTCATTAGCATCACTCAAAGCACGATGCTTTTCATCTAAAGTAACTCCCATAACCTTTTTATATACTTCTGTTAATTTAGGATATTTACCAAATAGCGGTGTAAATTCCTCCACAGTACAAATTACATGTTTAGGCATCGGAAAATCATCCTCTTTATCTAAACGTTGTAATTCATTTTTAAGCATACCCATATCAAACTTAGCATTATGAGCTACTACATAATCAGTATCTGCAAACACTCTTTTAAGCTCATTATATACATCTTTAAAGCTAGGCTGATTTTTTAATTCTTCATTAGTGATCTTAGTGATTTTAGTAATTACTTCATCAATCTCAATAGGCGGTTTAACCAACTGAGAATACCTTTCTACTACCTTTCCATCCACTACGACAATACATCCAATATCAATAATATAAGGTTGTTTCTCAAGCGGAACCATTTTAGGCTTAAGTAAACCAGTAGTTTCAGTATCAAAATATATAACTTTCATTTTATTCCTCCAAACCCCCTGCAGGGATAATTTAATTGTGATAAATTAAAAAATCGTGGTTATTAACCACTAAATATTTATAATTAAGTTCTATAGCAGTTCCTTTAAAGGTCTCATCTATAGTTTCATTCAATGATTGCTCTAATACAGCTTCATTATCATCCCATATATCCAATAATATTTTATGACTTATAGTCTCATTAGTATATTGATTAATTAAAGCTTTTAATACATCAATTCCATTCTCTTTAATAATTAAATTAGATCTAATATCATCACTAGTTCTCATACTAGCTCCAATTACAAGATTTTTAAATTGTAATGGCATTCTTTCTAATGTAGGCAATAAATAGTCAAATTCTCTTCCACTAATTAACCAAATAAAGTCATAACCGCAATCAATAATACTTTCAACAATTTTTTTATTAACTGTATCTGTTAAGCATAACTTTTGATAAGTATTCCAATTTTTAGTTTCTCTGTATTTAGCTCTTTTAGCATCATTAGTTAAAGTATTGTCAATATCAACAATAGCTCCACTTATATGGTATATTCCTTTATTGTTTAATAATTGGTATAAATGATTTGGACGGATAAGTGCTGTGTGCATAATAACCTCTCTTAATTAAAAACCACTGGTTCCATAAGGTAATACTAAACCGTGCATAGTGCGACTTATTTCCTTATTCACTATTAAATAAACAATATAATGGGCTAAACAAACCACATTAGTTTCACCTCTAGGTAAAGCTTTTAATTGGTATTCCTTTACATATTCTTTACTCCAGCCCCTTACTATTTCCACATCCATATCAACCTTACGGCTCATATTAGTATCTTTTAAGCGATTCGGAGCTATTCCAAAAATTGTAACATCCTTATCATTATTTTCCCTAGCTAAGCATTTTATAGCCATGTCTAAGGCAGCTTTAGAGCTATTGTATAGTAATGAGCACCTCATTGGTCTATAAGCAGCATCTGAGCATATAGAGAGGAATATACCCTTATTTTTAATAAGGCTATCTATAGTGTGCTTATACAGATTAATAGTAGAGTAAACATTAGTCTCAAATACCTTATCAAACATTTCAATATTAATGTCTTCTGTTTTAGTTATAGCACTAATTCCGCAACAATTAATTACTACATCCCAATCTTCCTTTAAATTATCTTTACAGCTTCTTATATCATCACTTATGATGTGATAATAAGGTCTATTTTTATCAACACTTATAATATCAATATCCTTATCAATACATGTTATTTTATAATCATAGCTAGATAAATATTCAGCAATAGCCAAACCTAAAGAGCCACAGCCCCCTGCGATTAATACTTTTCCCATAGACATTTTAATCTTTCTCCGTAGCATTTAAACTAGACAGCATAGCAGCATAAGTGATGAGATCATCTACACTATCTTGATGCTTCATATCTGAAGTTACATAGCGGATAATCTTGCTTATAATCATATTAATGAGCTGAAACTTTGTAAAATCGGAACTAGTTTTAAGTTTAGCACCATCATTAAAAATAATCTTTAATACCGCCCCAGTCATTAACCAGCAATCTTTATAATTACCATTTCTCTCTTTATAAAGATTAGCAGAACGTTCCAATGCAGCCAGCACATTTACCCCTGCAGGGGGAAATTTAGTAGTTTCCATAGATGGAATATACTTAATAACATTTTGTACTAATTCTCTTTCATTAGCACTTAAAGCATCATAATTTCGATTGAATATTTTTAAGGAATATTCTTCCAATAATTCTCTATTCATATTATTCTCCAAACTCGCTATTCTCCAAATTTAACAATAAGTTCATCATCACCCATATAATAAAAGCTCAATATCATTTCTCGGTATTGCTTTCTAGCTTTTATGCGGTATATGATAAGTGGGATATTAGGGATAAATTTAGTTTTGGAACTTAATTTATTCATTCTATCAATATCCAATAATGCTCCATTTACAGCATCATCAACACTTTTATAAATAGCCATTTATAATACCTTTTCAAACATTAAGATACTTATTTATAACTGGACTAAAATCACTAAGGAATAAAATACCTTTGTTATATTTACAAGGAAATTTAGCACTATAATTAATGTTTTCCACCATCCATCTTCTTTTATCAGCAATAGATTTAAAAATAAGAACGGTACTTTCTTTAATATCAGTATATGCTGATAAAATAACCTCAGTATCATCAATTATAAATATTTTATGAGTATTGATATGCATAAACCCATCTTCACTTATTCCTTTATATGTATAGCTCAGCATATCATCACCAATACGCCGCACATATAGTGATGATAACCCATTCTTTTTAAAACCATATTTATCTACTTTATATGGCATAAATTGATAATTTTCATATAGTTTAAATTTATGTACAGCTCTATTGTTAATTTTAGCTCTAACTAATCTTAATTCAGTTTTCATTTTAATTCTCCACATTAAAGCTCCCTGCAGGGGCTTATAATTTCTATTCCTTTTTCATTTTATCCACTATCTTAAGTAACTGCCATTTCTTATCATCAGGTAGTTCCGCCGCAAATTTTTCCATATCATCCCAATAATGCATACCTTTCTTAAACAAGAATTTTTCTGCCCAAGGATGGACTTTTAATACTTCATTAACCATTGCTCTAACCACATGCTGATACTCTGATTGAGTTCTACCGCCTAAACGGCTAGATACAAGCTGACTAAATGTTCTAAGATTAAACTTAGCTAGAATATTGGTACTAATATTAGTAGGGAGTATTCCACGGGCAGTTTCTGGCTTATATCCCATTGAAATAAGAGCTGAATAAGTTTCTTGAATACTCCCGTTGATATTATTTAAAAGATGATATGCTTGAGCTTGCCTATCTGGATCAAGATCATCCCTAATAGCATCATCAACTATATAATCATATTTTGATTCATCTAGCATCCGCATAGTCTGCTGAGCATAGCTTCCTGTACGGGTGCGTACAAATTGATGAGTAAAAGCTCTACTAACTCCCTCAATTAAAAAGATATAGTCCACAAACTCCCAGCTACTAGGAATAGTATTGGAAATGTATTCTAGCTCATCTAGCTTTTGTTCATATGGCATTTTCTTTATGTTTTCCATAAGTTCGGAACTTAGATTGAGCCTTGTACTTTTAGATAAGATTAAAATATCCTCTGCATTAACGGTATGATATACTAAGGTAACTTTCATTTTAATTCTCCACAATAAAGCCCCTGCAGGGGCATAATTTAAATATTAATTAAAGCATTAAGCTAATAATAAATAAAAGATTAGCCAGATTAAAGGAAATGAAACTATACTAGAAAAACACATCTTAATTCCCTTGATCTTGCGAGCCTTTCTCTCTTCTGCTCTTCTTAAAACCCATAAATAATCTTCAGTAGCTTTATACATATCTTACCCCTTATTTTCTATCTAACCATTTAATATAGATTAACTTTTTAGCAGCTACATGACTCAGCATAGCTCTAATAGTCATTCCACCTACCATTTTCCAAGGATACTCAATATCATTATTCTTTTTATAAACAATGATTTTAGCTTCACCATTATAAATGGTAGCAACTACAGCTTTACATTCATCATATTGGTTATCGGTAAAATACCATTTCTCATCAACTTTTAGCATTTTAAATTCTCCGATTGGTTAATTTATGTTTACTATTATAATTGTTTCATTCCAAAAGTAAACAAATTTTTACAAAATTTTTAAAAATATTTTCATTTATTTTTTATCTTATTGATATTATTAAATAAATTTGGTTTATAGCCGTTTAAAGCCATATAGCAAGCTAGATCAAAGCCTATCCCCACAGCTAGATAGGGTTTAATCATACTAAGGTTAACACCCCAGCTCCGACAAGCAGCATCAAGATTATCAAAGATCAAGCCCTTAGTTATGATACGATGATACTTTATATAATGAGATAACAAAGCAGCACCCCGTAAAGTAGGATGCTCCCGCTGCCATTTTAATACATCATTATAATCTAAACCTAAACTACAGCAAGCATCTTTTAAATTATCCCAAACGTATCCATTAAATCGTATCATTTCTCACCTGCAGGGATATTATATGTTATACATGCGAGAGCTGTAATTATCAATCTTAATCAGTTTATCAATTTTTAAAATATCCTCTGCTATACTATCCATTCCGATATTCCTCATTGTAGCATATCTGCCTAAGCTATAAACATTTTTCTTTAAAGTTAAATCTAAGATGAGGGCTTTACGGCGGTTATTATCTATATTAAAAGTATTCATTTTGCCTAGATGATACACATGATCACTAATTAATTTAAAATTACTCCAATTAAATATACCAAATGCCTTACAAACTTCAAATAACAATCTATCTGGCTCATTAAGAAATGATATATTATTAATATTATCATTAAGTTCATTAACTGCTTCAATGATCATTCTATCATATTCAATTGTTACTCTATATACTCCGTTGTGAAATGGGAAATATATAGTCTGATGTAAGTTACAATTAGGTATTTTATATACTACCACTCTAATTGGCTTAATATTATAATCAAGGCCATCATTTCTCAATTCTTTATACCATTTCCAAAGAGGAATTGTTGATATAACGGCTTCATCCTTTTCGCAAAAATTATTGTAATCCAGTTCTTCCTCTTCATTGTAATCATCTATAGTAATAATATCTTTCTTATCAATACTACTCCATAACCTACTAACAAAATCATCCCTCGGAACATATCTACTAACAATTTTATCAGCATCAGTTATAGAGCGCTCTACTAAACACTCATTCACTTTTAAAGAATAAGCATTAATAGCAGCAATGCTTAAATCCATTTTATTATTGTAAGCATTTACTACTTCCTTACGTACTATTACATGCGGCATTTCAATACCGCTAATCTTAGATACTAAATCACTTTTAAAACGCAATACCGCAGTGTGATATTCATCAGGTTTAAATGCCCTTAACTCACTTTCTCTTACAACCAATTTAGCATCTTTAAAGTAACATTTAGCCAATAAGCTAGCCATTCCTAAACCAATAATCTTAGTAACTTTCATAAGTTTACTCCATTTAATTAAAACTGTAATACTATCTTATATTATAGGATATAAAATATTTAAAAGTGAACTGGATTATATTTTATTAAAAATATTTTCATTTATCCACTTTAAAAATATTTTCATTTTAATTTATACTATATAAATACACTTTTAAAATTTTTGGAGGATCAAAATGAGTGATGCTGAGATAAATAAATCTAATGATTTAAATAACCTGCAGTTGCTGTGTGATAACCTGCTGAATAAAATGCATCAATTAGATGATTTACAGCAAAAGGAAAAAGATTTAAAAGAGGAAATAAGGCAAATTAGTGAGGATACTATTCCATCAATTTTAGAGGAGTTAGGGTTGGAAAAGATTATCCTTAAGAGTGGGGAAACTATATCTACTAAGATGGACGTTTCAGCTAGCATTAGTAAAGATAATCTTCCTGTAGCCTTAGAATGGTTAGATAATCATGGATATGGTGATCTAATTAAAACTAAAACTGTGATATACTTTACCCGTGAAGAAAGGGAGGCTGCTCTTAAGAAAGCGGAAGAATTATCCAATGAAGGATATGATGTAATATTGGATGAAAATGTACATCCTATGACCCTTAAAAGCTGGATTAAAGAAAGGCTGAGTGATGGTGATGATATCCCGTTGGATATTTTCGGAGCTAGACAATTTTATAAAACTACCATTACTAAACCTAAAATTAAAAAGTAAAATTAAAGGTAAAAATACCCACTTTTTAAAGATAGTATTTTATCTAAACTAAACTAGTTTTTAACTTAATTAATGAGGTATAAATTATGGCTAAAAATACTGATAAAAATGAAATCGTAGCTGAAAATGATATCAATAATGATATTGTGGCAGTAGAAAACTCTGCTATGATGGGGCTGATTGCTGCTGATGCTGGAAGTGGTTTAGAGGAAGTTGATGGTGACAGCTTTGGCATCCCTTATATAGTAGTACTTCAAGCTCTCTCACCCATAGTACAAGATCATGTAGGTGATCCAAACTTCATGCAGGGAATGTTTTATAATACAGTATCTAAAACTACTTGTAAGAGTTTCGACTTCATCCCTTGCCATTTCCAGCGCCGTTATATCCGCTGGGAAAAGGATGCTGCTAATGGAGCCGCTGCTTTTCAAGGCATCTATACCCCTGCAGAGGTTGAACTAAAGGCTACCAACGGTGAGATGGTTAAAAATGAAGATGGACGCTATGAAATTACAGATGATCAGGGAACTGGAGTTTTAATTGATACTCGCATCCATTATGTGCTTTATCACAATGAAGAGCTTGATTCATGGGAGCCTGCTATTCTCTCTCTTTCTAAAACTCAAGTCAAGCATTCTAAGCGCCTAATGACCCTTATCCGTACTATTCAATTTAAGGTAAATGGTAAAACTATCAACCCACCTTCATGGGCTAATATTTATACTGCTACAACTGTTAAGGAAAAGAATGACCTTGGACAGTGGTTTAGTTGGAACTTTACTAGAAAGGGAATTGTTAAAGATGCCGACATTTATGGTATTGCTAAAAATTTCCATGATTCAGTAATTAAGGGTGATATTAAAGTATCTCAGCCTGTAGAGGAAGAGAATACTAATAAATCACAATCTAATAATAGTGAAGATGATGATGCCTTTTAAAAGGTATTATTAAGGCTTATAATATAATTACACTATAATGCTGATTAATTACAATATCAGCATTATCACGTGTGTTCTCCACAATCTATATATAGCAGGTTATATTGAAATATACTCCGACATGCTAGGAACATTTTAATAATATTCTTAGTAGTATCATCAATATTCACAATATAATCTGCTATTTATCTTTGGCTCATCGGATAGTTAAAATGAGTGATGAAAAAATAAACTTTGATTGGATGAGCACCCGCAATTTTGCCTACCTTTATGCTGATAATAATTTCTCTATATTCCCTGTACATACTCTTATAGACGGGCATTGTTCATGTGGTAAAATTAATTGTGAACGCCCTGCTAAGCACCCTGCTACTAGTTGGAGTACAGCTGCTACTATTGATAAGAGAAAAATTGATACATGGTGGAATAAAAATAGTGAATATGTATATAATATCGGTATTGCTACAGGTAAAGCTTCTGGCATTACTGTTGTTGATATTGATGCTGGTAATGGTGGGCTTGAAACTTGGGCTCAGATATGTGCTGAGAATGATATTCCAGACACCTTCACAGTCCAAACAGGCGGTGGTGGCTACCATTTATATTTTAAATATACTAATGGTATTAAAACTGGTACTAATTTATTGGGTACTGGTATTGATATCAGAAATGATGGGGGATATATTATTGCCCCTCCCAGTCTTCATAAATCTGGTAAACGATATGCTATAGATGGGGATGTTCCTGTTAATATTCCGCTAGCTGAATGGCCAGATTGTTTAACTAAGATATACAATCTAAAGCCTAACTTAAAACCTAATGCTAAGAATGAGACTAAAAAGGGGGATTTAACTCTTAAGAAAGCGGAAAAACTGCTAGAATATATTGAGGCTGATGATTACCAAACTTGGTTAAACGTTGGTGTAATACTTGGCAGGGAATTTGACCGCAGTGATGAGGCATGGGCTTTATATAATAGCTGGGCTGATAAATATGATGGTAAGATAGATGGGCTCCGCAATAAGAAAATGCAAGAGGCATTTTATCAGACATCACAGCAGCAAGGTAACGGCAGGGGGCAATTAACGGGTGCTACGCTCTACAGATTAGCATATGCTAACGGTTATCTATCCAGTACTAAAAAGATACCAATTAATTATCTGTGCTATGTAGCAGAGGAAAATGCATTTGTTTACCTGATTAACGGAGGTAAATGGACTGCTACAGCAGTTGAAGGAATGTGTGCCCCTGTTAAGGAAGATAATGAAGTCATTAAACCGACTACTTGGCTGATTAATAACCGAAGTGCTACATGTGTTACTAATAGCTCTGTGTTGCCTAGCGGATATATAAATGGCTTTGACGTTAATAACGGCACCCCCTATCCTATAGAGACCAGCTCTATAGTTAACCTTTTTAATAAAAGCTTAGTTAAACCATTACCGCTATTGATTAAAAAAGTAGAGGTACCAATTATTAAAGTCCCTATTACATCAATTACTGATCCATTTAAACAATTTAATAAGCCTAACCCCCCTGCAGGGGCTAAAGGAACTAGTATTAAACTGGATAAAGATAGTTATAATACTGATAAAAAGGTTGTAGTTAATGTTGATAAGATGGATGATATTGATGATTTACCATGGATAAATGATAAAGAGGAATAAAATGAACATTTTAAAGTTTTTTAAAGTTTTTAAGAAAAAAGATTATGAATCTTCTGCAAACATATATAAAAACAATAAGGATATTGCTGCTTTTACTGTAGAGAGCAATGCTTATAAACCCATTAAAGCATATTTAAATGATGCTGGATGGGACTTATGTTCTAAACAAAATATTATCCTTACTCCATACAATATATTTACTATAGACACAGGAGTTCATGTGGATATTCCTAATGGATATTTTGGCTTAGTTCTACCACGCTCCAGCATTTCAAATAAAGGCATATTAGTATTCACAGGTGTAATAGATAGTGGATATAAAGGTTCAGTTAAGATTAATATAATGAACCTTAAAAATGAGCCGCAGGTATCAATTAAAAAGGGCGATCGAGTCGGACAATTAATATTAATGCCATACTACTATGATACTATTATCAACGGTATTCACTTATATAAAAGGTATAAACGTGGTTATAACGGTTTTGGAAGTTCTGGAAGAGATTAACCTAGCTTTATAAGTTAAGGTAACTATAGGCGTAACTTTATCCTATACGCCTATAATCACAGCTATACATATTATTATACATTAATACATATTATCCACCCTTATTGTATCATGAGGTGCCACATGGCAGTTTCATTCAATCGCAACCTAAATGATGCTGGGATACCCAGTAAGATTTTAACTATCCGTAAGTTTATTAAAGTATTAAACAAAAATTTTAATCCAGATATGTATATTGGAATAGATGTTATTGCGGATAATATTAATGAATTTTGGATATTAAACCCTAATGCTTTTAAAGTAAAAACTTATAATGGTATTAAATGCCTTACCCTAACATCAATACGTTTAAAACGTACTTTATTACCTAAAGGCTCCACTAAAATTCCCAAACCTGCAGGGGATAGCATTGGAGTAACCACTGAAGAAGTATTGGATAGGTTTAATGAGCGATATGACTACGATTTAAAAGAGATAACTAAATATAACACTGATTTTATCGTAGAATTTTTACGGGATACTATAAATAAAGACTTGGACATGCTATTAAAATTGAAAGATGATTTTGATACTGTGTTTGGGGATAAAACTAAATGGGACTTTAATTCCGATATTATCCGAAGTGCGGAAGATAGCGAAAGAATTAAAAATGCTGTTAAAGAATCTACCGATGAAGATGGATATATGATTAATAAAAATTAGGGATATAAAAATGGCTATACTTAGGAAAATTACCAATGAGCCTATAGATGGCTTTAAATTAGATGCTAGAGACCCGATTAGAGATGGACTAGCATTAATGATTAAAAACGGTTGGAGCTATCCTAATAAAGATGGGGATAAACCTTTAAAGGATAGTGACGGGAATATTGTTATTGCTGGTAAAGATTGGTGGGAGGAAAAGGGGGCTTATTTAAAGGATAAATGTAAACCTTTTTTAGATCATCTATCTTTAATTATGAGCAGGGATAAAAGGGATAAAGATGTCTTCCTTGATTACATGGCTTTTAAACAGCAATATAGTGGAGTAAAGCCGCGCTGGGCAATTGTACTAGCAGGGGAACAGGGTGTGGGTAAGGATGTGAGCATTGAAGCTTGCTGGGAAGAATATGGGACTAATTTTATTAATAATGTAAGCCCTGCTGATATTATGAGTCCATATAATGATTTTATCCAATGTATGTTACTCCGCATTTCAGAGGCAGCTGATTTATTGGAGGGAAACCGTTGGACTTTTAACGAGAGGCTAAAAGTACTTATTGCTGGACATCCAGATAATATGCTAATAAATCGTAAATATGGATTTAAGTATTGGTGTACCTTATATTGTGGCGTTATATTAACTACTAATCACTTAAACGGCGGTCTTTATATCCCGAAAGGCGACCGCAGAATGTATGTAATTAATTGTGCCAGTATGCAAGAGATTGGCTTAACTAAGATTAGCGAGAGAGTTAAATACTTTGATGAGTTGTTTAGGTGGTTTAGGGAGCCTGATGAAGATGGCATTACTGGATATCAATATATCGGCAATTACTTGTTCTGGGGGCGGAATGTTGAAGAGTTCAACGCTGGGATATGCCCTGAAGCTACGGATGCTAAAATTGAGGTTATGGAGGATAGTGACAATGTGCCTGATTGGTTAGATGAGTGTTTAATGATGTATCAAAGTAAAATTGATACTGAGATTGATGGATTTATTAAGGAAATTGATGATGGGAAACGTGGGGATAAGGAAATTTGGAGGGGATATTTGCAGGGGGATGATGATGGATACCCTAAAATTTTTTGTTTACGGAAACTAAAAGAGGTTGGAGAGACTAATGGCAAGCTGGAAGTTAAACGTGGATTAGATATATATTTAAAAAGAGCGGGATATGAAAAACTTAGGTGCCCTACTAATAAAGAGGGTAAATGGCGTTTTAGGATAGGTGGAGCTCAAGTTAAAGAGATTTTTTATATAAGGAG
>CALUYR010000307.1 GCA_944325045.1 Candidatus Gastranaerophilales bacterium | reverse complement strand
ATAAAAATTTCATTTCCGTTGCCTTTTGCTGTAACAGCATCATCCAAACCATCTACAAGAGTAATAGCTTTAGTGTTTGGGTTATAAGCAACAACTGTTCCTACGCTCAATTTTCCGCCAGTTGTGTAATAAGCTTCAAAACTAACGGTATATTGGTCGTTTACTCTCTTAAATTCAGCCATTTTTAAATCTCCTATTATTTATTAGTGCGATTTACGTATTCTTTAAACTGTTCTTCGGTAAAACCAAATGCTTTAGCTACAGCTAATTCGTCTTTAGTTATTTCTCTCGTCTTAGGTTTTTCTGTACTTCCTGTAACTGTAGTTAAATGAGATTTACCATTATCTTTATTTGAAACAGCTTTTTTAACTGAAGCATCAATGATTTTAGAATAATTATTAGCGGCAAACGCTTTTTCTAACGACATTCCTTTATTCCAGTCGTCAATAGTATCTTTATCTAATTCATTAACGCTTTTAAAGTTTGTTCCGAATTTATTATTGAGTGCTTGAATAGCATTTTGAGCAAATAATTCTTTTTCTAGCTCTTCTTTTTCAGCTTTATATTTCATAGCCTCAATGTATTCGGGGTCATTCTTAATAAGGTCTTTTAACACAGGACGCACCGAATCTGGGTCGAGTCCCTTATCAAGCAATTTACTATTTGTTTGATTGTCGACATATTCTTGCCAACTATCATAACCAAACGAATGAGCAATTTCTTCTTTTGCTTCTTGTTTAGCTTTTGCTTTTTCTTCTTTAAGTCTTGTTGCAAAAGCTTTTGTTTGGTCTACTTGTTCTACTGGCGAGGTAGGTTGTTGTTCAACAGTAGCCTCATCTGTTGATTCAATAACATTATCAGCCTTTTCGATGTCTTCCATTGACATTCTCCTTTAGCATTTTTGTTGGCGAGGTTCGGTTGCCAGACCGTTTTGCAGCCAAATTATTTTAACCAACTTGGTGCAGTTGGAATAATACTCTCAATATCAATATTTTGATTTTGTTCGTATGCATTTCTATATGTGTCAGTTATATCTAGCCATTTTCTATACCATTCGTCTAATTCAAATTGTTGTTCTGTTGTTAGTTTATTATACCACAAAATGCCACGATTTACTATTGAAAAACATTCTTGTTTGCGTCTTTCTCTTAACATATCAATAATCTCGTCTTGCGTTGGTTTTGGTATTTCTTGAATTTGAAATCTTCTACCTTTCTCATCAGGTTCAATTTCTTTTATAACATAACCATTTTCATTACAAAATTTTGCTCTTGTTGAATACTCTTTGTCTAAATAAAATATTTCTCCTAAATTATACATATTTATTCTCCTTTATTGCCATTTTCCTATTGCTCGCCAGTTCATATAAAGTCCACCGTATGCACTACATTGAAAACTTGTGGTTGAAGGAGTGCCAGTAATAACAAAACCATAAAAATTTCCCGTGCTAGTTGCTCCTTCATAAGTTGTTGTAATAGTTGGAATTTCTGAAAATGATTGTGGAAATGATATTGTTTCTACTCTTCTTCCTGATGACCCACTAGTTAAATGTCTGCCAAAACACTCCATTCTTCCATCACTATATTTAACCCAACCATCACCACTATCAACAATATAAGGAATTCCTTCTCCTAAATTAAACCAATTTATATTTGCCATAATTTCCTCCTATTCATAATATGTCACTGTCCAAGTGCCAATATTATCTGATATAGTAATATTAAAATGGTCTAGGTCACCATAACCACCAGCAGAACTAAATGCATTTGCAGATGAACCTGTAAGTCTTAAAGAATTCATAAGTAATTGACACGAATATGTTGACAATGAAAAATGTAAAGTAATAGTTGTATCAGTTTCTATGGAAAAATTTGTATAAGTATTATCAGTATTTATAATTGACCCAATAGAAAAAGAACTATAATCAACACCTTTACTATCAATGTGTATATTATAAATTCTAGGTTTAATATCCATAGATGCTGTCAAAGAAAGATTTATAATTTTTGTGACATCTTCAAAAGATAATATAAATGTTTGTAAATCAGAAATGCTTGTAAAGGTTTGTGTTTTAATACTTGACTTATTATCAATTTGTGTTTGTGGGTCACTATTAAAATTGATTGTGGATTGTGGAACATTATTTATATTAACAGTAGTTTTATTGTTCAATGTTTCCTGTATAGTATTTATCACACTACTTACAACTCTGTTCTGAACTGCATTTTCACTAGTTATGGATAAAGAACTATCCAGTGGTAATAGTTTTTGATAATCTGCACCACCTTCAACTTTTTGTTTTTCAACAAAAACATCATCTCCTTGAGCATAAAATTTAAATGCATAATAAGTTGAACCAGCAGAAGCAGGGGTTAAAACTAAACCTTGACCATTGACAATATTTGTATCGCCTGTAATAGTTCCCCCAGTTTTATCAAATTTTAAGTCTAAGGCGTCTGTAGTTGCCTTTTGTGTCATTGCACCGTCAGTGTTTTGCCCTGTTGTCTCATATAATTTAGAACCTTCTGGAATTACAGGTTTATTGTCTAAATCATTATAACTATTGCTCAATGCAACAGCCGCTAAATTTACTGTAGGAGTATAAGCACTCAAATCACTTTTAATAACAACCATATCATCGTCTGTAACATCAGGAACGCTCACCGTTCCTGTCCAATTAGAATCTCTAAGATTATATAATGGTTTACTGAAAACAGTTTTAGAATTATTAATATTGAAGCCAGCTTTACTAGAACTAGATTGTGCTCCTAAACTGATAATGTTAGTCCCAAAATACCCTGTTGTAACTCCGTCATAAAAATCATAACCATCTACGTTTAACGTAATTCCAACACTAAAATCATTATTATCTATAGTGGAAGTTACATTATCTCCTACCGTAGTAGTAACAGATTTTGGTACATATAAACTAACATCTATATCTGGTATATCACTCATTTTTGGTATTTTATTATTATCACTAACACTGTCTAAATAAGCATTAGAACTTATGATAACGTTATCATTCATAATTGATAAATAACTATTGTTCATATTACCGAAATATATATCACTCGATATACCATAAATTCCAGGGTTTGATAATATTGAAGAAATTGGAGTTGATTCAGAAAATTTACCTACTAATAAGAATAATTCTTCTGAATAATAATCAATAGCTCCAATGAAAGCATTATTCATCTCATTAACACAACCCTGCATATATGATGTTCCATCGCTTAATAAAAGTTGAGACCCTACTAAACCATCGCTAAGTACATTTCCAACCTTAGGAAGTGACGTTGTACCTGAATTAAATGTTTCAACCACATTATTTTTTTGAATATATTTATAATATTTTTGTAAATTATCAACATTAACACTTATAGTTAGTTGCCCATCAGAATTACTTAAAGTAATTGTACTAGTACCATCGGTTGATGTAGATGATTTGTTAAGATAATTGCTTAAATCCGATATAGTCGCATAATTGTCAAGGTTTATATCAAGTCTATCACTAGGAATTTTACCTGTGCTCCCGTCCAATAAAGCATAATTCCAAACTTGAAAAGTATTAGAAGTATTATTCGTTCCTGTCCCAAGCTGAATACTATTATCTCCTGTTATTCTAGTATTATATCCTATAGCTATTGATGCTTCACCAGAAACAACACTATCTTGTCCATTGTTCTGTTGAGTACTTATAACAATATTACGACTACCATATACCGATGGGTCTCTGCTCGTATTATAGTTAGATAAATTTCCTATAACAATATTATATTGACTACTATTCGACGTGTCTGATATTGTCATCTCTCTACCTATTAAAACATTATCGCGTAAATCTTTTAAAGGTATTATAAAATCACCATATACAATATTACCAGAACTAAATTCACCTGAAAAAGCTCCTGTTTGAGTTTGTATTGTGTCTATAAGTAAATTATCAAATCCAAAAGTGAAATCATCACTAGTTATTAAAAATTCTGAAGTATCGCTAACCCTACGTCTTCTTGTTGATTTTATTACATTAGAAAATTCTTTTATTCCACTAATAGTTTGTTCGCTTGTCAAATCAACAAAATTAGTAAAATCGATTCCTTCTAAATTATTTTCGATATTAGAAACTCGTGTATTTAAACTATTCCAACCGTAAACTGAACCTGTTCCATCGGTCTCTGCATACACTTTACCATCGATAGCAGCACCTTTTATTATACCAGCAACATCATTAGTAAATTGACTAACAACATCTACACCATCGTCTTTCCAGCCTACATCTCCTTCATAATAGTGCCAAATATGATTAGTACCAGAAACAACAACTGCTATTCCTTCAAACGGTGCTGTATAACCTAACGATATAACAAAAGTATTTATTTCTTCAGCCGTTGGATACAATTTTTCATCATATAATAGTCTAGTTGCTTTTTGTTCTAATTGTCCTACTCTTGCTTGCAAATCTCTAATACTTTTATAATCTGAAACAGACATTAATCCAGCTTGATTATCATTAGCTAACG
>CALUYR010000306.1 GCA_944325045.1 Candidatus Gastranaerophilales bacterium | reverse complement strand
CTCCGTTATTATTCTATATTTGAATACAAACATTTTTCTTTAGATTTTTTATAATATCCGAATATGGAATCCGTATATCTGAATATAAAATATAATCTAAAAGAAAGTATCCGGGAAGATAAAACCTCCCGGATATTTCTATTTATTAGCCCTCAGAGAACGGAATAGGGGAGATAATTTCATCAATCCTCGTTTTCCCTTATCTCTCTTTTATTCTTCTTTCTATCATAGGCTTTCTTGTTCCTGAATCTTGTGGGCCTGCCAATAAACTTGACGGCCCTTTTCTTTTTAGATTCATTTGGGCTTTTCTTCTTTGCCTTTTTACCCATATATATCAACCTCCGAAATACTTCAATCCATGATTGTCTGCGTGAGCATTGCGCCTAGTGACATCGGAGACATATTTCCTGCTCCATGCCCTGCCATAACTGTTTTGCTTTTTCAGCCATTCCTTTTCGGCGTGTACTTCTTTGATACCTTTTTGGTAAGCCTCGCATTTATCGTGGCATCCGGGGCATCTGTTTGCGCAATCTTTCTGACAAATAAACTTCATGGTTTTATTTCCTTTCGTCTTGGATTGTGTATATTATATCATAATCTAAAAAGAAAGTCTATTTACATATTGCACAAACGTCACTGTATTTTATTGTGAAATGTGTACAGTATAGAACTTCAAATATCTGCCATCATGTGCGTTACACATCTTTTCTGTGAAGTCATATACAAGCGCGTCAAGAGTTGAATATTTGTGTCTATATGCCTCTGTGACAAATACGCCGCGATTATAGGGTATTTTGCAAGGTGTGGCCCACATCTCTACCCCTCTCAAATAAAGGCCTCTAGCGCTTCTAATTGTGTGTGTCATGGTGTGTTCGGTCATACCCTTACCTTCCCTTTTCTTTTAGATTATATAAAAATGGGGCCTTTCGGCCCCTCGCATTACCCGATAATGGGCTTTGCTTCTTCGTTGCTCTTCGGTTCCTGCATTGCCAAACCAAGGTATTTGTTGACGTCTACCGTATGGGTGAGCTTTTGCAAAGTAGAGAACATCTTCTTCTCGCAAGGCTCTCCGATTTCAAAAGTCTTCCCAATGCCGTAGCCATGGAGCATTCCGGTACCTTCATCAATCCATTTGCGGACATTGATTACAGGGATGTGCTTGCCAGTGGGCCTGTTGTACGTGCATCCGTACTCATTGGTGACGGTCTTGTATTCGTCCTGATAGTACAGAGTGAGTTCAAGGATGGTGGTTTCACTCACCTTAGTCATCAGGTGGGGCTGTTTTTCACCCCACATCATGAGGCGGTTCAAGTCGGTTCTGAACCCCTGACCCATCTTGCTGTTCCATTTTGCGACCTGCTCTTTAGTGAATTTCATATCATGTACCAACCTTTCTATTTTTGTTCTGTCCCTTTGGACAACTATAGTATAGCAAATATTCGGGCCTTTGTCTATTGGTAAATTGCACAAACATGAGATGCTTGCGTTGTGCATCTTGTACAATGTATCACAATATTTATGAATCTAAAAGAAAAACTCTTATATTCACATATTGGACATTTGCGCATATAAATCTAAAAAGAAGAACTTTATATTCGCATATTATATATTTGTATATATAAAAAGGCCCCGCAACTTTCGTCACGGGGCACATTTTATCGAATAACTTCGTCGGCAGTTCTCACACGCTTGTGGGCCGCTGTGCGATAACTGGGGACATCTCCACACTCGGGCAGCTCTTTCAGGTTGATGGTGCGGTAGAAGGGTACACCGTTCGGATGAAAGCCATCCTGTTTGCGGATGAACTTGTAGTTGCCGCGCCCATCCTGAACTTTGCTGTTCGAGAAATTCATGCGCCGTCCATTGCGTTCAAGACAGACAGTACAGTGACCATCACGAACAGGGGTGAGAACCAGAATCTTTGCCCCGCCTCCGATGTCTTTGGTGAGCAACGGGGTGGCGGTCTTGAGGTGTTCAGGGACGGTACTCTTCTTAATAACAGACATAATATAGTTCCTTTCTTTTAGATTGTGTATATGTTTGCTTGGTGATTTTATTATACAATCATTTTGTTTGTTTGTCAAGCCCTTTTTTGAAGAAATCTCAAAGATTCATGAGAACCAGAATGAAGAATACTCCAAGCAATACGCCAGAGATTAGTTTAGTGGGCGCAACACCAGTTGTGAAGATGCCAAAAATGGCAACTCCAAGGACTGCCACAATAATAACTGCCAGAATCTCAATCATTTTTATATACCTCTCAGAGCTAAAATAAGGCGTCTATAATCGCTTTTTATTTTGGTAGTATAACTTGTCTACTGGATAACAAAAACGCTCCCTAGACCCCTTAAAATTCGTCTCAGAGCGTTCTAACCTCAAGTGTGAACACTCTACAAATATTCTCATGTTCTAGGCGTTCAAGAGGGTGTTGCTCCTCACAGCTACATAGCAGTGCCATTGTGTCTATGAGGAGGCTTATTCTCACTATATACCCTTGCGGAAGAAAATGTCTTAGAAATGTTCATGGCCCTTCTCCTTTCCATTTATCTTGCTTGTAATGCTATATTACCACTTTATACAGAATTTGTCTATTAGCATTATATACAAAGATTCCTTTATTTTTTATATTTTTTATGATTTGCGAGATTCTGCGCATTTAGTGTTTTGTAAATCTCATATTCGAATATCCATTTTGGAATCTAAAAGAAAAAGACTTCTCTTATATTCAAATATCATAGTTCTTATCAAACAAAAAAGACGGGGCATTTCTACCCCGTCATAGGTGCTGTAGCGAACACCCGTTGCTGTGCATAGC
>CALUYR010000305.1 GCA_944325045.1 Candidatus Gastranaerophilales bacterium | reverse complement strand
AGCTTAATAAAAATACATACCTTTACAGATTACAGAAAAATGTATAAACAAATATTAACTGCATCAAATGTATATATGGCTGAAAATAATGCTGGAACACAGGCGATGAAAGATATCAGTTTAAAACAAATAGAACTAGATAAGAATTATACAAGTAATAAATCAGGGTTTGCATATTTTCACGATTTATTCGTAAAAAGACATAGCAAGATATTAACAAAAGCAGTAAAAAAACAATCCGTTATTATATTAGTTATCTTTATTGCAATGATTATTGGTATTGAAGTAAATGAAGAATTAAAGAATAGGACTAATGAAATACTAATGAAGTATTTACCATATTTTGTGTTTATTATGTATTGCATCAATAGAAGCTCATCTGTTACACAAGCAATGTTTATGAACTGCGACCACAGTATGCTAACCTATAGAATTTATAGGACACCAAAGGTAATACTTGGAATATTTAAAGAAAGACTTAAAACTTTAATAACAATAAATTTAATGCCAGCTACACTAATAGGTTTAGGCTTAGCAGTATTGCTATACCTTTCTGGTGGCACAGATAAACCACTAAACTATATGGTGCTATTTGTGTCAATTATAGCAATGAGTATATTCTTTTCTGTTCATTATTTAGTGATGTACTATTTATTGCAACCATATAATGTGAATACAGAATTGAGAAGTAGCACATACAAAACAGTACAGGGGATAACATATCTTGTATGCTGGTTTATGATACAAATTCAGTTACCAACCCTTTATTTTGGAATAGCTACAATTGCTTTTTGTGTAGCATATTCGCTTATTTCACTATATTTAGCATACAAATATGCTACTAAGACATTTAAACTAAGGGTGTAACAAAGAAATAAGTGAGAAAGAAACAAAATTTATACTAGAGTTATTAGAAAAATTCAAAAAATGTATAACCATACTAATTGGAAAAAATAAAGCTGTTATTGCATCAGATTTAATGAAATTTAAAGAATTTTATGCTATTTATGCAGATATAATTGAAAATATAGATTTTAATATGGGATGTGGTACTTATAAAATAAATGACAAATTAGCTTTAATTATAAGAGACAAAGAACGACTATTAGACATTCGGATTAACAGCAGAAGAAAGAAAAGCTATATATTGTCACGAACTAGGTCATTGTTTTAGTCCTAATCAGCAAGAAAATAGTGGTACTGGAAGAAAAATTAGTGAAGAGGTAGATAGCGACACATTTGCAGTTAAATATTGTGATATTTCTCCTCATATTTTAGAAAGAGCATTAGCTAAAAGTTTTGAATATGAAATGAAAGATATAGGAAAAAAGAAAGATGTAACACAAGAGAGGATAGATAGATATATAGAAGAAATGAAAGCACGAAAAAGAAATGTTGAAAAGCTAATGCGTGAAAATGAAGAGCAAGAAAGATAGTTAATGACAACAAAATTCAAATTATTAGAAACTTTAAAATAGGGATTAGACAAACTAATCTCTATTTTTTTGCGAAAACCTTGTAACCTTTCTCTAAAAAATGTTACTATGTAGATGAAAGTTAACTACAAAAAAGGAGATTTAGATCTAAATTGAAAAAGAAAATGTTAAAGGATTACTTAGAAAATGGAAAACTAAATATAGACAAAATGCTTGATGACTTTTATGGCTATGTATATATTATTGTAAAAAACGGAGTAAGTAGCTATATTACAGATGAAGATATAGAAGAAATAATATCTGATGTGTTCGTTGCTATTTGGAAAAATAGTGAGAGATTATCAGCTACAACAGATTTAAAGGCATACTTAGCAGGAACTGCTAAAAATAGGATAAAAAATAAATATAGAAAAACAGAAGCAAATATATCTATATCCGAGTACCAAGAAAAAATAATAGAAAATAGCAATCTTGAAAAATTAGCAGAAGAAAATGAGCAAAACTTAATAATAAAAAACACACTAAAAACTTTAAAAACAGAGGAATATGAAATATTTATTATGTTTTACTGCGAAGCAAAAACAATAAAAGAAATTGCAGAAAAATTAAAATTTTCTACTAGCAAAGTGAAGGTCATACTTCACAGAGTTAGAAAGAAAATAAAAAGAAATTTAGAAGATGGAGGTTATGGCTATGAAAGATAATGAGCTAAAAGAAAAAATTAGGAAAAACATAAAAGAAGAAATAGCTATATCAAACATCAGAAAGGAGTTTGGTATGAAAACAAATAAGAATAAAAAAGTAATATATGTACTTTCATCTATATGTGCAGTATTTATATTAGGAATTGGAATATTTGTTGGAGTAAACAAAAATCTATTACCAGGAAATACAGTTGACATTGGGAAAACCGATGCTAACGATGGGGTCGAATTAAATATAAATAAGATAAAAGATATGTCTATGACAAGTTTAGATGCAGACGTAAAAACTATTGAACTAGAAAACTTACCAGAAGAATTTACGTTTATAGAATCTTTAGTTGCACCAGCAGAATATCAATTAGAAAGTAGTTATATGGTAAACGTAAGAAGCAACAGAGATATAGCAGAATATGATGTGATAC
>CALUYR010000304.1 GCA_944325045.1 Candidatus Gastranaerophilales bacterium | reverse complement strand
TAGTAGCAGTAGGTGTTTATTTATTCTATATTTCAATTTCTAGAATTCCACAAGTAACAGATTTATATTCGTATGACACATCAATTCCTGAGCAAGCTGTAGGAATAAGTGACTATGTATTTGTGGCAAAAGTAAACGGAATAGCTAGAACAGATTATATTGATACAGGTTCAGTTGAACTTAGTACAACTGGTAATAAAAAAATAGAATCTCCATATACCGTTTACGATATAGAAGTTGTAAAAAAAATTAAAGGAGAGCTATTAACATCGGAACCGATAGAATTTATGCAGTATGGTGGAGTAAATGAAGATGGATTTTTAGAAACTGGAAAATATTATATACTATTAGTAAACACATTTAGAGAAGATGGAGGAACGCTTGAAACATCTGACCAAAATAGAATTATATTATTATATGATGTTGAAAACGATGAAGATGTAGAAAATTCTGAACTAGTAAAAAGATATGAAGAGGCTTATAAAAATGAGGTAATACCAGAGGACTTTGAGGAAGAAGACAGGTATATATCTAAATATGATGTAAGAATGGAAGATTAAAAAGTGGCATTTATAGATTAGAACGTGAAGTTGAAATAGACTCATATTGAATCTGAAATAGAATAAAAGGAGCAATATTATGAAAAAGACAATAATTGGAGCCTTAATATTTATAATGATTATAATAATTATAGTATTATCAGTTTTACTTGTCCATTACAAAAATCTATACGAAGAAGCAAGTAAGCCAGTATTTGGGTATTATATAAACAAAGATTTACAAATTACTAACCTAGATTTAATAAATCACAATAGCTTATATGAATATTTCTTTATAGGAGAATACAATTATGAAGAAACAGTTAGGCGTATAAAAATTTTACAGGCGACACATGGAACAAGTATAGTTGATGTTAACATTATCCTAAATGATGTTGAATACAGTTCAAACAAATTAGATAACTTTAAAACTATAATTAATATAATAGAAGAAACAAAAGGTAACTATTTTATAAATGTTAGTTATGACGAAGAAAGTGGATTTATAGATTTAGTAAATATAACAAGTATTTAGGCATATTGCATTACAATAAAAAATGAATAAATTAGGTGGGAAATATGAAAAAAATAATAATTAGAACTTTAATAACTATAATGGCTATAATAATTATAATACTAACTATGTTTTTAATTAAATATATTAAAATGTACAAAATCGCAAGCGAACCAGTCCGTAGTTACTATAGAAATCGAGAGTTACAAATTACGAATGCTGATATTGATAGCCATAATGCACTTTATGAAGTGTTATCTGACGAGAGAGTACTAGAAAAAAAAGAAATATTACGAGTTATTGAATACATAAGATATGTTAATAGTTATAATTATGATAACAGTTACTTGTATGTAAAAATACTGTATGACAACACGGAATATGATGTGTTGCAAGATAAAGATTATAATTCGTTATATAATATTGTAGAAAAAAGTAAAGATAATTATTCGCTAAACTGTATATATTCGGATTACCGGTCCTATAAATTTAATAAATATAAGTTAAAGTATAAAAATGTTTTTGAATAATTGAAAAAAGAAAGGTTTTATGATACTATAAAACAAAAAAGGAGATGTAAACTTATGAAAAAAAGTAAAAAATTTATTATTATGTCAGTAGTATTTGTACTAATAATTGTAGTAGCAGTAGGAATTTATTTCTTTTATGGCAAAAAGATGCAAAACGCAGTTACAATAACAGGTAGTATGTCTATGTTTGATACATCTACACCAGAAAGAGCAGTAGGAATAAGTGATTATGTATTCGTAGCTAAAATAAACAAAATATCAAGAACGGAATATCGAAATCCAGTTACTGTAGAAACTGGACTATTCAGTAGTGAAGTATGGACAACCCCTTATACATACTACGAAATAGAAGTAGTGAAAAATATAAAAGGTGAGCTAATAACATCGGAACCAATAGAATATATGCAATATGGTGGAATAAATGAAGATGGAGAAACCTATACTTTTATGGAAGGGACAGGCTTATTAGAAACTGGAAAATATTATATTCTAATGGCAGATACTTTTGGGGGAGATGGTGGCATAATTGAAGTCACTGAACCTAATAGGAGAATCTTATTAGATGATGTTGAAAACGATGAAGATGTAGAAAACTCTGAATTAGTAAAAAGGTACGAAGAGGCTTATAAAAACGAATATATTCCAGAAGGATTTTATAATTGGGAAAGATATACTTCAAAATATGATGTGAATTATAAAGAATAAAAAAAGAGTTAATATTAAAAGGAGAAAACCTTAAAAAGTTTTTTCCTTTAGTTTTTATTTCTACCAACAAAAACTAAATTAAGTCTTGTCTAAATATCAGAAAGGGCATAATGTGATAAAAATGAATATTTGATAAATAAAAAAGGTATATAAAAAGTGCTGAAATTTACAGTTGAAAAATCAAACGCAGTATGATATTATTGTATTCAATAAAAAAATTGAAAAAAACTGTAACAAAAATGATTTTTCTGAGACTAAATATATTGAAAGAGATTGTTAAACAAATAA
>CALUYR010000303.1 GCA_944325045.1 Candidatus Gastranaerophilales bacterium | reverse complement strand
ATTTCCATATCATCTATTTGTTCGCCAATTCCTATAAATTTAACTGGCATCTTATTTTCATTTGCTATTCCAATTACTACTCCACCTTTTGCTGTTCCGTCAAGTTTTGTAAGCACTAATCCTGTTATATCCACTGTTTCTTTAAAAGCTTTAACTTGACTTATTGCATTTTGTCCTGTTGTTGCATCTAGCACCATTAAAATTTCTTTTGAAGCATTTGGAAGTTCCTTATCTATAACTCTTTTTATTTTTATAAGCTCGTCCATTAAATACTTCTTATTATGCAACCTTCCTGCAGTGTCGCAAATAAGTACATCTGCATTTTTCTCTTTTGCGACCTTAATTGCATCAAACACTACAGATGCTGGGTCAACTCCTTCTTCTCTTTTTACAATGTCGCTTCCTGCTCTATTTGCCCAAATTTCTAGTTGCTCTACTGCTGCTGCTCTAAATGTATCTGCTGCTGCTATTACTACTTTCTTTCCGTCTTTTCTTAGTCTATTTGCCATTTTACCTATTGAAGTGGTCTTTCCTACTCCATTTACACCTACAACTAAAATTACAGATGGAACTGTATCTAAATGCAAGCTATTATCTAGTTCATCAAATATTTTCTTAATTTCTTCTCTTAGTGCTTGCTTTACAGCTTCTTCGTCTTCTATTTTTTCTTTTTTAATTCTATCTCTTAAATTTCCTATTATTTTTGTTGAAGTTTCTACTCCAACATCGGACATAATAAGTGCCTCTTCTAATTCTTCTAGTAACTCTTCATCTACTTTTCTAAAATTACTAAAAACATTATTTATTTTCTCTTCAAATGAAGTTTTAGTTTTGCTTAACCCTTGTTTTAATTTATCAAAAAAGCCCATTATATTATTTCCTCTCTTTTTACACCTTATTTTACTAAAATATTTGATTTATATACGTTAAATAAAACTATTAATACCAAATATTTCCTAATATTTTACAAGCTATATTATATTATTTTTAGTGGATTATGTCAAGGAGACCAGATGAATTGCTATTCAAACCATCTACTTTAATTTGGTATACTCATTTTATTTTTTTCAACGTTGTGCTTTACAAAATAATATGTTAAAATTACACAAGATAGAATTTTAAATATATAGGAGATTTATAAAATGAAGTATTATAATAAAGTAGATAAAGAAGTAAAAGATTATTTTAAAATATTAGAACCTGATTTTCCAGAATGGCTAAACGACTATATTGACACAAAGGAACTATTAGTACAACAATACGTTAGTGTTACTTGTGGTACCATCTATTCAGATTTATTTGAAAGCAATTTTTTCTTTTCTAGCTTAGACCATTCAATTGCTGTTGCTTTAATTGTATGGCATTTCACACGTGATAAAAAGCAAACTTTGGCAGGGCTATTCCACGACATTGCAACACCTGCATTTAAGCATTGTGTAGATTTCCTAAATGGAGATTATATGACTCAAGAATCTACAGAAGATTTAACTACAGATTTTATAAAAAATTCTAAAGAAATAATGACTTTACTAAAAAGAGACAATATTAGTTTAAATGAGGTAAATGATTATCATATTTATCCAATAGCAGACAATGATACCCCTAAACTATCTGCCGACAGATTAGAATATTCGTTATCAAATGCTTTATTTACTTATAGATTAGTTGATAGTAGTGTTATTTCAGAAATATATAATGATATAGAAGTGCAAAAAAATGAAGAAGATGAAATTGAATTAGGTTTTAAAACTAAAAAAATTGCAAGAAATTTTGTAAAAATTACAAGTAGGTTATCAGTTATATATCGTGAAGATAGAACTAGGTACTCTATGCAACTTATTGCAGATATTTTGAAAAGATTAAGTGATGAACATAAAATATCTAGAAAAGATTTATATGAATTAAAAGAAAGCGATATTATTAATATTATAGAGAATTCTAAGTATAAAGATATATTTGATATCTGGCGAAAAGCTAAGAAGGTTAAGGTATCTAAAGAAGAACCAAAAGATGTTTATTATGTACACCACGGAGCAAAAGTAAGGTATATTGACCCTTTATTTAATGGGCAAAGAATGTCTAAAAGTTGTAAGATTGCTAAGAAAATGATTGATACTAATTTAGCTTATGATATGGATAATTATGTGTATTTGGATTTTGAGTTTTGAAAATTAGTTTTAGAAATTATACTCCCACAAAGTTCTAAAATTATTTACTTTAAGTAATTTTAGAATTTCGTGGGAGTACTTTTGGAGCGTTTAGGGAGGTTATTTGCGAAAAAATCACCTTTTTCTCAAAGTGTTCCTCCCATATTTTGCTCAAAAAAATAATTCGATTCATCAACCGTTGCATAAATTATAACATAATAAAATTATTTTTCAATATCTATTGTATTTTAAACAGATGTTTGATACAATACTTCTATATTGAATTACTAGGAGTGATACTATGGATGAAAATGAAATCAAACTAAAAAACAATGCTATTCTACATAAGGATAATTCTTTAAACAGATTAGACTTATCTTTTTTGAAACATATAGAATTAAGTGAATATAAGAAAAGTGATTTATTGGCTTATTGGATAAATGACTTTGCAGAATATCATGATGAAGAAAGAACATTTAATATTGCAAAATCTGGTATGTATTCTCGTGGCGATGTAATAAAAGTAAATTTAGGTTTTAATATTGGAAATGAATTAGGAGGATTACATTATTGTATTGTAATAAATAAATATGATAATACTAGAAA
>CALUYR010000302.1 GCA_944325045.1 Candidatus Gastranaerophilales bacterium | reverse complement strand
TAAGTTTTGCTACAGAATGTGGTTCCATATATTCAGACATATCTACCCTTATCATAGCAGATTCGTTACCAAATAAAGCTTCTGCTAAGGCTTTTGATAGCTCTGTTTTACCAACACCTGTTGGTCCTAAGAATAGGAACGAGCCTATTGGTCTGTTTGGGTCTTTTAGCCCAACTCTACCTCTTCTTATTGCTTTGCTTACTGCTTCAACGGCTTCGTTTTGTCCAATTACTCTTTTATGTAGTGTTTCTTCCAAATGTTTTAGTTTTTCATTTTCATCTTGCGTAATTTTATTTACAGGTATTCCTGTCCAGCTTGCAATAACTTCAGCTATGTCTTCTTCTGTTAAGCTCATAACATTTTTACTGTTTTTGCTTTGCCATTTTTTCTTTTCTTTTTCTAGTTTTTCTTTTTCTGCATTTACTTTATCCCTTAATGTAGCAGCTTTTTCGAAGTCTTGTACACGAATTGCCTCTTCTTTTTCTCTATTTATTGCCTCAATTTTTTCCTCTAATTCTTTTATATTATCTGGCATTGTGTATGTTTTCATTTTTACCCTAGATGCTGCTTCATCTATTAAGTCTATTGCTTTATCTGGTAAAAATCTATCATTTATATATCTAACAGATAGCTCTACTGCTGCTCTTATTGCCTCTTCTGTAATTTTTACATTATGATGAGCCTCGTATTTGTCTCTTAAGCCCTCTAGGATTTTTATAGTTTCTTCATTTGTAGGCTCTCCTACTTGTACTGGGCTGAATCTTCTTTCTAGCGCACTATCTTTTTCAATATATTTTCTATATTCGTTTAAGGTTGTTGCACCTATTACTTGTACCTCTCCTCTTGCAAGAAGTGGTTTCAAAATATTGGCTGCATCTACTGCACCCTCGGCTGAGCCGGCACCAACTATTGTATGAATTTCATCTATAAATAGTATTACATCTCCAGCTTTTTTTACTTCTGCCAAGCATTTTTTTATTCTTTCCTCAAAGTCGCCTCTATACTTAGCACCTGCTACCATACCAGATATATCAAGTGTTACAATCCTTTTATTTTTTAGCATTTCTGGTACATCATCAGCTACTATTTTTTCGGCCAATCCCTCTACTACAGCTGTCTTACCAACACCTGGTTCACCAATTAAACAAGGGTTATTTTTTGTTCTTCTTGATAAAATTTGTGTAACTCTATCAATTTCAGTTTTTCTACCTATAACAGGGTCTAATTTTCCTTCTCTTGCTTGTTTTGTTAGGTCTGAACCAAATTGGTTTAAAGTTGGTGTTGAGTTAAAACTGCCTGAATTTTTGTCTGTAGCTCTATTAGAATTTGCATCTGATTCATCTTCATTTATAACTTTTACTATTTCGTTATATAACTTTCTAGGGTCTATGTCCAAATCCATCATAATTCTTACAGCCACACTATCTCCCTCACGCATAATCCCAATAAGTAAATGCTCTGTACCAATATATTCAGAGCCTAATTTTCTTGCTTCTATAAAGGCATTTTCAATTACTCTTTTGCTTCTAGGAGTAAATCCTAGAGCTTCTCTATCATCTATTGCTTCGCCTGTGCCAATAAGCATTTCTATTTCTTGCAAAATATCTTCATCTGTTATGTTTTGGTTTTCCAACACTTTGCTTGCTATTCCTGTGCCCTCTTTGCACAAGCCATAAAGTATATGTTCTGTTCCAATATATTTATGTCCTAACTCCATTGCTATATCATTTGCTATTTCTATTGCTTTTTCAGCTCTAGCAGTAAATTTATACATCATAATTTTTCACACTCCTTTTTTTGCAAAAGGGGACGGGCTTAAATTGTAAATTTTTTCAAATTTTCTTAGAGACAGGCTACTTTTTCACGCACATATATTTTTTAAATTTTGCATATTTTATATTATTCACCTTAGTTTTGTGTGTTATGTAACCTTTTTTGCAATTTAAGCCCGTCCCCTTTTGCAAATTTTATTTTACTATTTGTTTCACTATTTCTGCTCTTTTTATTTCTCTTTCATAGCCGTCTATTGTTTTGCCTACGTACTTCTGCAAGTTGCCCGGTTTAGTATATAGTTCTAGTTTTCTTACTTTGCCATCATCTATTTCGTTAAGTATTCCTAGGTCCACTCCCATTTTTACTTCTGATAAAAGTTTTCTACATTCTTCTGTTCCTAGTTTGCTTGCGAATGTAAGTACACCGAATGCTCTATATACAATATCTCGTAATTCTAGCTCATTTTTGCATAAGTACTTTCTGGCAGTTCTTTCTTGCTCTATTATTTTTTCTGTAATATTTTTTACATTTGCAATTATTTCTTTTTCTGTTATTCCTATTGTTTGATTGTTTGATATTTGATACAAGTCTCCATAATTTTGTGAGCCCTCACCATATACTCCTTTAATGCTGAGTCCAAAGTTGTTAACTATTCTTAGGACTTTCGATAAGTTTCCTGTAAGTGTTAGTGCTGGCAAATGTACTATTACAGATGCTTTCATTCCTGTACCAATATCTACTGGTGATGCTGTTAAATATCCAAAGTTTTTGTTATATGCATATTCAACCATTTCACCTAGTTTTTCATCAATTTCAACTATTAGGCTCATTAGGTTATCTAATTCTTGACCTGTGCTAAATACTTGTATTTTTATATGGTCATCTTCATTTAGCATAATGCTGATGTTCTCTTCGTCATTTATTATAATTGCTTTCACGTTTTTATTTTTTACTGTAAATTCTGGACTTATTAAATTTTTTTCAACTAA
>CALUYR010000301.1 GCA_944325045.1 Candidatus Gastranaerophilales bacterium | reverse complement strand
TCGTTAACGTCGTCGATTTTCTTATTAAGAGATTCGTTAACGTCGTCGATTTTCTTATTAAGAGATTCGTTAACGTCATCGATTTTCTTATTAAGAGATTCGTTAACGTCGTCAATTTTCTTGTTAAGAGATTCATTAACATCGTCTATCCTTTTGTTAAGTTCGATAACAGCATCATCAATTCTTTTATTAAGCACATTAAAAACATTATCGATTTTATCGTTAAGAGTTTTATGTACAAAATCAATCTTTGTGTCTAAAGCATCCATTTTAGTATTCATTTCGTTTAATTTTGATAATATAAGAGTTAGAGTTTCTTGTTCCATCAGGGTCACCTCCTTTTAAATTTAATATCAAAAGTATAACATACTTTTGCACTTTAAACAAGAAAAATCGTCTGACAAAATTCGACACTCAGGACTCATAATTAATAAAAATTTAATAATTATACACTTTTTTCTTAATAAAATTATGCTATACTATTTTTAGTATAAGCAAAAAGCTTTGGATTTCTATATAATTAAAGAAAATAATATGATATAATAGTTATGTAGCTATTTTTACGAAAAGGGGAAAAAATTTTATGTACAATATTTTAGTTTGTGATGATGATAAAGAAATAGTAAAAGCAATTGAAATTTATTTAAGTAAAGAAGGATATAACATATTAAAAGCTTATGATGGGTATGAGGCACTTGAAATATTAAAAAATAATGATGATATTCAACTTATTATATTAGATATAATGATGCCAAAGTTAGATGGAATTGAAACTGCAAATATTATAAGACAGGACAAATCAATTCCAATTATAATGCTATCTGCAAAATCTGAAGATTATGATAAAATAGCAGGACTAAACAATGGAGCAGATGATTATGTTACAAAACCTTTTAACCCATTGGAACTTATAGCAAGAGTTAACTCGCAAATACGTAGATACACAAGTTTAGGCTCTATGGTAAAAAAAGAAGAGAATAATGAAGATATATACAAATCTGGAGATTTAATAATAAATGATGCAACAAAAACAGTAGAAGTTGACGGTAAGGATGTTAAGTTAACTCCAACAGAATATAATATACTTAAATTTTTAACCAAAAATAAAGGAATAGTGTACTCAATTGAACAAATTTATGAAAATGTGTGGGAAGAGGAAAGCTATGGCGCAGAAAATATTATAGCTGTACATATAAGACACATTAGAGAAAAAATAGAAATAAACCCAAGAGAACCCAAATATTTAAAAGTTATTTGGGGGATTGGGTATAAGATTGAGAAGTTATAAAACTTTGTTTAACATTTTGTAAACTTGTTGGCTCTACCTTAATACTACATTAAAACTAAAAAAGTATACACTCTTCAAAAGAGAAATAATTTGGATAAAGGAGAAATTAATTATGGATAATAGCAAAATATGCTGGCCGAGAGTACTAAAGAATATAGTATATGTAGTTGCACCAATTATTCTAGCAATATTGATACTTATGATAGTCTGCCTATCATACAAGATGGAGAGAGAAACTATAAATAACAGAGAAAATTTCTTAAATACTAGAGTATTTGCAGAGCAATATGCTACAGAAATAATTAGTGCATTTAGCTCTGTTAAGAACTTCCAGCAAGATGATTATTCTACAGTTAGGCATGACATTTATATAACTGAAGAAAATGTTGCTGGAAATGATCAAGTTAATAAAATTTACTATTTTTATGATTACTATGGAAGTAATGTAAAATGGCTCATAATAGATAAAGAAAACAAAGAAGCATTTACAAATATAGATTATGCAATAGGCAGTACAACATTAGATGAAGTAAAAGAGCAAATTAGTTCTGAAGGGATATATTGGAACTATGAAAACTCCAATTTAGAAACATCAATAAATAAACTTCAAAATGTGAATTATGTGGATAGTAGAATCGAAGAAAATACCGAAAATGCAAATAATTATATAATCTATTCATCTTTATTAGAACCGTTAGAATATCCAGATGGAATATATCAATCTCAAATTTTATATAATATTCTTTTAGTAATTACTCCAAACGCAATGTATTTAATTCCAGTATTAGTTATAATACTTATTGCCTTTATACCTGTTGCAGTTATGGGTGTCGGCAAGAAAAAGGGAGTAGAAGGAATAACACTTAATTGGTTTGATAAAATATTAATCGAAATAGCGTTTTTTATAGCACTATTTATTGGCGCTATAGGATTATTGTTCATGAGCATAATATCAAGTGTGAATGATATGCTAACATTTATTGTGGGAATAACATTTGTAGGAGTTGGCATCCTTATAATATATCTTGCGTGCATATTATTCTTCGAGACAGTTATAAAAAGATTAAAAACACATACATTTATTAAGACTACATTTGCTTACTGGTTGTATAAAAAAATAAAGAACTTTTCTCAAAATATGAAAATTACAAGTAACTTTATAGTGTATTTTACAATATATTTAGTTGCCAATGTAATTTCACTAGGAATATTATTCGCTCAGCCCCTTGCTGGTATTATACTTCTTATACTAGTAAATATATATGCATATAAACTAATTTCAGACAGGATAAAAAGCTATAATAAAGTAAAGCAGGCAATCAATGATTTATATAGTGGAAAAACAGACATACAATTAAACGAAAACGATTTTTCTAAAGAAGATAAAGCTACGTCTAAAGAAATAAATGATATAGCAGGAGGACTTTCTAACGCTATAAATGAAAGACTAAAAAGCGAAAGACTAAAAACAGAGCTTATAACAAATGTATCACATGATATAAAAACACCACTTACTTCAATAATTAACTATGTTGACTTGTTAAAGAAAGAAAACATAGAGGGAGAAAAAGCAAACGAATATCTTGGTATATTAGATAATAAGTCACAAAGATTAAAGAAATTAACAGAAGACTTAGTAGAAGCTTCAAAAGCATCTTCAGGAGCAATAAAATTAAATATGGAAAAACTAAATGTAAACGAACTTATAAAGCAAATATCTGGAGAATTTCAAGATAAATTTCAAGCTCATAAGTTAGAAGAAATAATTAGTTTCCCAGAGGAAGAGGCATATATAGAAGCAGATAGCAGATATCTATATAGAGTATTAGAAAATATGTATTCAAATATTTCAAAATATGCATTAGAAGGCACACGAGTATATATAGACATAGTAGATGAAGATAATAAAATATATATTAAACTAAAAAATGTATCTAAACAAAAACTAAACATAAGTGCCGATGAATTAATGCAAAGATTTGTTAGAGGAGAAGCTTCAAGAAACACAGAAGGAAGTGGACTTGGGTTATCTATAGCAAGAAGCTTAACAGAGCTTCAAAAAGGTAAATTTAACATTTATTTAGATGGAGATTTGTTTAAGGTAACTATAGAATTTGAAAAGAAGTAAGTAGTTTAGTTGGAAAATAAATAAGTATTAGAAAAGGTGACAAACCAACTTTGAGAGAAAAAATTGACTTGATATACTAATTAAAGATTGTAAATTAAGTCTACAGAACTTTGTTGTCTATGACAATAGGAAGAGGAATATTGAATAATGAACTGAACCAAAGGAGTTAAACACTTTTGGGTTCAGTTCATTTTAGGATTATTTTGCTCTAGCAATTAAAAAGGATAGCTAATCAATTCAAGAAACATATCAAAATATATGTCTATACTTTTTGCAAGTTTTCCTGCTTTCATTAAATCTCTTATTTCATCTACAGTAGCCCACTTTACATCAGAAACTTCTTCTTTTTGTAGTACAATGTCAGAAATATCAATATCTTGTTTTATAAGCCATACATCTACAAAATCGTATTTCCTTTTGAAAGATAGCATAAACTCAATATT
>CALUYR010000300.1 GCA_944325045.1 Candidatus Gastranaerophilales bacterium | reverse complement strand
GGTTTTATATCTTTTCTGTAAAATCTTTTCTAGTTCCTGCTTCGATTTCATCATATAGTTTTATTTTATAATTTAGCCTATCCAAGGTTTCGTTAATGCTTTTTTGTTTCTCTAAAAGCTTTGATTTTTGTTCTTCAAGTAATTGTCTTCTCTCTTTTACAGTATCTTTACCTTGTCTAAATAGCGTAACATATTTAATTAGTATTTCGATTTCCATTCCAGCATTTCTCATACATTTTATAAACTCTATCCAGTTGCACGCTTCTTCGTCAAAGTCTCTAATTCCGTTTTTGCTTCTAGGCACTTTTGGCAAAAGTCCGATTTTTTCGTAGTATCTTATTGTGTCCTGTGTTAAATTATATTTTTTGCTAACTTCTGATATTGTCATTTTTTCATCACTTCCTTGCTTTTTTCAGTTCTATATATCTTATATTGTTTTTACTTTTTTCTTTGTTGATTATATTATAGAAGAGATTTTAATACATCTATTATATAACACCTAGAGTTCGCTCTAAGTCAATATGTTTTTGAAAAATTTTTTTGGTTATTTTATCAGAGTTCAAATTTATGTTATTCTTATTATGCACAAAAAAACAAGTGCATAAAATATAGTTCTACACTATAATTATACATTTGTTTTTTCGTTATAGTTTTATATTACTTTAATTTGTTCCTCAGTTAGCCCTGTTAATTCTACTATTGTGCTAATATCTATATTCTTTTCTTTCATTTTCTTTGCTTTCTCTATTTTGCTTTCTTCTTTTCCTTCTCTATAGCCCATATTGCGCACAGCTGCTTCTTCGTGTTCTGCTGATTCTTGCCAATCTGCCAATCTTTGTACTATGCATACGTTTAAATTCTATTTACACTCCCAATTCATTGCTTATCATCTCTGCCTCTCCATCATTTACTGAAAATTCTATTAAAATCGGAAATGAGCCCTTACCAGAAAATGTTAGTCTATATTTTCCATCTGTAAGCTTTCTATATAAATTTGTCCAGTCAATTTTCTTTCCGATTACAGTATAATGCTCATATTCCGTCATATTTGGTAAATTAAATACTAAATCTTCTATAGTATCCTCTATATTAACATCTGGATTTTTCTCCATTTCTTCCCAAATATATTCTAATCCAGAGCCAGTATATGCTGGAAGAGAATTGTCTGTTGCTTCTCCGATGTATTGTCCTTGCCCTGTATATTCCTCATTTTTCTACTCTTTCCATACTTCTCCTACAAACTCCCACGTGTAACCATCATCATTTGAAACATATTTAGCGCGTGTCTTGCCACCATTGTATCCCCCTTCATATCCACCTGAGACTAATACTGTTAAGGTTCCATCTTTTTCTCTGGTTGGTAAATAAAAATAGTCATAACATTCTTCCCAAGCCTTGCCTTCTGGATCTGATAGAGTAAACTCTCCTTCTGGAAATTCTATTTTATCAAATGTTTCACCAGAGTCACGTGTTACTAGCAAATCAGAACTTGCAGAATAAATACTATCTGATTTTTCCAAAAATCCTAAACCATCCTCAAAAAATTCTATTTCACTTGTTGGAGCAATAGCAAATGAATTCATTTCTTTGTATTTTGTGCCATTGTCAGTAATTTTTCCAATAGTCCATTGTTCAACTCCTGTCGAATATCCTGTTACTTCTACCACATATGCTTCATTCTCGCTTATGATATTTTTATACACACACTTTATAGAATCTTCTGAAATTGCTAGTTTTTCTTTAGCAAGTCTGCTCGATTTTTCTTCTTCTCTTGCCCTTTCAGCCTCTTCTTCTGCCTCTCTTCTTTTTCTAAGTTCTTCTTCCTTAGCATCGTCATCTAAGTTTTCTACTTGTATTTCTAACTCTTGTGTGTCAATATTTTTCTCGTTTACTCTCCATTTTGATATATTAAACTCTTGCCAATCCATTTCTTTTGATTCGTTTGCAAGTGTTAGTAATGTTCTAGTTAGTCTTAATTCATCTAATGCATTCAGATTATCCTTTTGTAGTTCTGCTTCTAATATATCAAAACTGTCTTCACTTGCGATGCTACAAATGTATTCATAATCTATACCTCTTGTGCTAGAAGTTCTGTTTACATTTGTATCTACTATTATTCTTTCTATATTTATAAAGTTAATTGCACAATAAATGCATATCCATATAACAAAGCTACATTTCATAAAGTCGAATTTCTCGTAAAAAATATATATTGTTATTGGTACAAAAGTTAATATTTCGGTAAATAGTATGATGTATACAAACATTCTTAGGTATGTTAACCCAAATTCCATTTGATACATATACATTCTATACATTGATGATATAGCTATAATTATTGTAAATATTACTAAAAATAGATTTAGTATTTTTATGCTCTTCTCTTTATTTTCATTAAATTTGTTTGATAATAGTATAACTGCAAAATTTATAAATGAAACAAACATAAGTTGAAAAAAGCCTGTTCGTGCATAGCTTGCATAATTAAAGTCTGAATCGATATTTATTTTTGCAAATAGTGATTCTATTTGAATAAAGCAGAATACTAAGTATACTATATTTAGTGCTATTAAAAGTAGTTTTATTGTAAAAGCATATTTATTGTTGTTAGTTTTTAGTTCTTTTGCTTGATAATTATATTCTTTGTTTAGTTTTAGGATAAAACTTAAAATTAAAATATACGCAACTACTATTAGCACAAGTCTTATTACAAATCTTAATGTACTACTTATATTTATGTTCTTAAATACATTTGCAATGTTTTCAAATATATTTGCAAATATGCTATCTGCCGAAATAAGTAAACCTATAACCACACCTACAACTGCAAATACTATCAATAGCGAAATAGCTATTTTTTTAACATTTTCTTTTTCTATTGTATTCTTGATTTTTATATTTTCTTTTGATTTTTCTTTTGTGTAATCTATTCCCTCTTTGCAACCTGTAATTGTATTTTTTAGCAATTCAAATGAATTGACTATATAACCTCTCAAATAGTTTTTTGGTGTTATTGCTATTGCATACATCAATATATTTAATAATATTATTATAAAAATATTTGCTATATAAAATGTTGTATTTGCAAAGATAAAATATGTGCTACTTAATAATATTATTGGTATTATTAAGAAAAATCCTTTTTTATTCTTTATTTTGTTTTTTCTAATAAGGATGTAGCTTATTAACCCATTTCCTATAATAGAAAATATTAACATTGAAATTCCTATCTCTTTACCATAAAACAAAATTGACTGTAATATAGCAAGTATAGTACTACTTATAATTTCCATAATATTACGTTCCTTCCTTTTTAGAAATTGGGGACTGTCCCCTTTTTCTGAGTTACTTTACATAATCTAATATGTCTCCTGGCTTGCAATCTAAAACCTCGCATATCTTTTCTAATGTAGAAAATCTTATTGCTTTTGCTTTATTTGTTTTTAATATTGAAAGATTAGCAGGGGTTATTCCAACTTTTTCTGCAAGCTCACCAGAAGACATTTTTCTCTTAGCTAGCATTACATCTACATTAACTATAATTGGCACTGTTTTTTCATCCTTTCTCTCCTATTTTTTACAATTGGGGACGGGCCTATTTTGCAAAAGTGTTTACATAATTTGATGTTTTCTTGTAAATTTATAACAAAACAAGCTTCTTCCTCATTACTTACTATATTAAATTGTAAAATCGTTTTCTTCTTTATATTCAATCGCTTTTATGTATATATAGTTTAGAATTTTAATTCCAATTCCGAATATTAAAAATGCGACTGCGAATACTAGAATTAGTACTTTTATTAAGAGACTACTTAAAAAGTCTATTGTATTAAAATATTCTAAAAGGATACTAACTCCTACTAGGCAAATTAAGTATAAACTCCCTATAACTATCGACATAGTACAAATTTTGTTTAAGGCTTTTGCATTTTCCTTTTCAAATAGCTTGTTTTCTTTTAAATTTTTAAATATTTTAATAAATTGATGAATAATAAATAATGCAA
>CALUYR010000299.1 GCA_944325045.1 Candidatus Gastranaerophilales bacterium | reverse complement strand
GATTGGCTGAATAATAGAAATGTTCGAAATCAATTAAAACTTGATATAAAAATTTGTTTAGTAAAAAACGGATACCCACCTCAATATAGTCCAGAAGTATTCAATAAAGTTATGGAACAAGTGGAAAATTTTGAGGAGAATAATGCTTAATGTGTTAAAACTTGTATTCACAATATTAAAAGTATAATAAATCATACATTTAAATGTTAAGTTTTGTAAATGAACATGGTAACCTTTTTATGATATAATAGGTGGATTATGCAGACATATAATTTTATTGATTTATTTGCTGGTTGTGGCGGACTATCTTTAGGACTTATAAATGCAGGTTTTGAAGGATTATTTGCTATTGAAAAAACTGAAGATGCTTTTTTAACTCTGAAACATAATTTATGTTATAAAACAAAAGGTTTTTTCTGGCCTAAATGGTTACCTTGTGAGCATATGACAACTAGTGATTTATTAAATAATTATAGGAATAAGCTAGAGCAACTATCAAACAAAGTCTTTTTGATTGCTGGAGGACCACCATGTCAAGGATTTTCTTTTGCTGGTTTGCGAAATCATAAAGATCCTCGTAATAAGTTAACAGAAGAGTACATCGAGATAGTTTCTATAATAAAACCTAAAGTTTTATTATTAGAAAATGTAAAAGGTTTTAAAGTCGCATTTAAAAATGCAACCAAAATACCATACTCAGAAAAAGTAAGGAAATCTCTTACTAAACAGGGGTATAAAGTTTTTATGAATATGATTTCTGCTGCAGAATTTGGCGTTCCTCAATTAAGAAATCGTTTTATAATGTTTGCAGTAAGAGAAGATTATTTATCAGAAAAATTCAAAACTTTAAACGAAGAAGATGTTTTAAATTTAATCCTACAATCAGCAAAAAAAATGAAGAAAAGCAAAGGGCTTGATAAAAAAGAAGTTACTGTTGGGGATGCAATATCAGATTTAGAGTTAACTAATAAAAATAAAGTAGAATGTATTGATTGTAAAGGTTTTAAACAACTTAAATATGAACAGCCGACAAAGTTAAATCCCTATCTTAGAATAATGCGCATGGGTATGAAAAAGAATGAAATGCCCAATAGCTTAAGACTTGCAAAACACAAAGAAAATACTCTAAAAAGGTATGATTATATTTTAGCTAATGCAAAAAAAGGATGTGCAGTCTCTAATGCTATAAAAGAACAAGTGAATTTCAAAAAACATTGTTTGTCAGTTTTATCACCAGATAAAATATCTAATACAATAACAACAATTCCTGAAGATACTTTGCACTATTCTGAACCTCGTATATTAACAGTCAGAGAAACAGCTCGGCTTCAGTCTTTCCCTGATTGGTATGAATTTCAAGGAAGATATACAACTGGTGGCCCGAGACGCAAATCTGAATGTCCAAGATATACACAAGTAGGGAATGCAGTTCCCCCGCTTATGGCTGAAACACTAGGTAAATTTATAATTGAACTTGCAGAAAGTGAAATAAATGATGGATAGTATAGCTTCTGTTAGTTTTTCTACACACGCGAGATTGAAAGATATAATTGGTCGTGGCCTAATATATAATGATAATATTGCACTGATTGAGTTAATAAAAAATTCTAAAGATGCGGATTCCCATAAAGTTGAGTTAGAATTTCATAATGCTGATAAATTTGGTTTAGAATCCAAAATAATAGTTAGAGACTTTGGACTCGGAATGTCTTTAAATGATATAAAAAATAAATGGCTCAACATGGCATATTCTGCCAAGAAAAATCAAACAAAAGAGGATGGTAAAAATTATGCAGGCAATAAGGGTATTGGAAGATTTTCCTGTGATCGTTTGGGGAAAAAATTAGATTTATACACTTTTAAAAATAACGAGGGTTATTATTTTCATATTGATTGGGAGACTTTTGAAGTTGATAATCCAGAAAGTAAGATACAAGATGCTAAATTTGAAATTTATAAAATAAAAAAAGAAGAATTAAAAAAAGTTTATAAAACAAATTTTACATCAGGTACTGTTCTAGTAATTTCTGATTTAAGAGATGTTTGGCCACACGAAAAATTGTCAAAATTAAAAAAGGAATTAGAGAAATTCGTCATTTCTCCAAACGATAATTCATCAGATGGGGATTTTGAGGTATATATAGAAACAAATTATTTAGAAAACAATTTAAAAAAAGAAATTGATGGACTCGTTCATAACAAAATCTTTGAAGAGTTAGAATTTAGGACAACTTCAATAGAAACATCTATTGATCATAATGGAAACATCTTGCAAACAACTCTCAAACATGATGGAAATAATATTTTCTCAATAAAAGAAAAAAATCCTTATTTTAGATTAAAAGATATAAGTGCTAAAATTTACTACTTGAATACGGCTTCCAAAGGTTTTTTTACGAAAAAAACAGGTTATAAACATTTATATTATGGTTCAATATTTATGTTTTTAAATGGATTTCGAGTATTTCCTTATGGAGAAACCGGCAATGATTGGTTAGATCTAGATAGAAGAAAAGCACAAGGATATAATAGATATATTGGTACCAGAGATTTAGTTGGCTACGTTACTATAGAAGACAATGAGTCTTCATTTATTCCCGTTTCTGCTCGTGAGGGTGTAGTAAAAAATGAAGCATTTGAACAACTACAATCCCCATACGAAATAAAAAATATTGGTAAGCCAGGATTTGTAAGTAAGGCAGTTCGTAAACTAGAAAAATTTGTAGTTGAAGGCTTAGATTGGGATACAGTAGCAAATTATAGGTCTAATGACAATTTCGAAAATATTGATCCCAAAAATGTTGAATATAATAATACAGATGAAAAAATTTTATCAGTACTATCCTCTGTAATTTATCAAGGTACAAATAAAAATGAAGTAATTGATCTGGAAATTAATTATGAATATTTAAAAACATTAGCAATCAAAGAACAAGATGCTTTTAAATCATTTGCACAACAATTAGAATTAAAACTTGAAAATAATACAGACATTATTCCAAATAAAAAGTTCATACTTTCATTTTTAAATGCACAAAATAAAAAAATAAAACAAAAAGAAGAATATGCTAATGCACTTTTAGAACAGAACGAAGAATTAAGTAATAGTATAGAAGAAAAAGATTCTATTATTGAAAAACAAGAGGAAATAATAACAAAACAAGAAAAGACTATAGAAGAAATAGAAAGCGAAAATTTATTTCATAAATCAAATGCAAGTCAAGATTCTAAGTCTTTGCGAAACTTAATACATAAAATTGTAATTGACACAAACGGTATAAAAAGCAAAATCTCGGCATACAGATATGAAAAAGATCATAATATAATAAAGGAAGAACATATAGAGGACTATTTTAGAGCAATTGCTTATCTTACAGATTCTATTCTGAAAATTGCGGATTTAGCAAAATCTAGAAATTACAACATGAAAACAGGAAAAACAAATGTTGAAGTCTTTAGCCTTATAAAAAATTATCTTAATTTATTAATTGAGACAAAAATATTCAATGAAATTTCTATTATTGATAATATACCAGAAGATATAAAATTTAATAAAAATTTGCGTCCAATAGAAATTTTTATAATAATAGATAATCTTATAAATAACGCTATAAAAGCAAATGCACCTGAAATACATTTCAACGTAGAAAATAATAATAATGGGGAATTAATTCTTTTTATAAAAGATACAGGTGATGGTTTAAAACCAGATGCTGATAAAACAAAAATTTTTGATAGAGGATATACAAAAACATCGGGTGCTGGTCTTGGGTTAAGTCATGTAAAAGAAATTGTTGAAAAATTAGGATGGGAAATATCTTATATAGATGGCTTGCCAAAAGGATTTGGATTGGAGGTGTCAATTAAATGAATTTAGATTATAATATACTTTGGGTTGACGATAATATTGAAGGTTTAGAATCATTGTTTGATTCTCATATAAATGGTCAAATAGACAATCTTGGTTTTGTTATGCAACTCGATAAAGTGAGTAACGAGGAAGAATTAAATACAATAATAAATGCAAAAAGGAACTTTAATCTTATCTTCATGGATTATTGTTTTGATGATGAAAATAAAGGTATACATTTTATAGAAGAAATAAGAGCAAAAGATATATATTGCAATATTATTTTTTATTCGGCTCAAGGAGTTGATGAATTAAAAAAAGCAATAACAGAAAATAATCTTAACGGAACATATGTATACTATAGACAAAACATATTAAGAGATATTGATAAAATAAAAAGAATGATAACATTTGATATAATGAATAATTTAGACGAATCGACCATGCGTGGAATTACAATGGCTCAGGTCGCTGAAATTGACCACCTATTACTAGAAATCGTAAAGAATATTCCAGATGATAATAAATGGAATACCATTGAAAAAAATGCTAAGTTGGCAAGACACAAGCATTGCAAAAAATTAATAGATAAACATGACAATGATGAAAAGAAATCAGAATTATTATCCAAATGTCAAGAAGTTTTATCTATATCTGATTCGGATTTAAAAACAGCAATATTAAACGATCCGGAAAAAAGTAGTCGTGTATTTACAACAGCGGCAAGAACCGAATTTTTATATGGAAATAAAATTTTTAACCAACTCTTGGAAAATTATGATAAAAATAGTTTGCTTCTATTTAAAAAATATAAAATTGATGTTATAGAATTAAGAAACAAATTAGCTCATTACAAAAATCCTGGAGAAATAAATTACATTGAACTAAGAAAAAATATTATTTTACACAAAAATAATATTATCAAAATAGCAGATTATTTCCGCAAAATATCAGAGAATAGTGTTTCAAATATTTAAGTTTACTGATTCTACAAATAAAAATTCATGTAACTTTCGTCTATTGTGTCTTGTTCGATGCCGATGTAGCGGAGTGTTACTGATGGCGAGGAGTGGTTAAAGATTTTTTGCAGGAGTACTATATCATTATATTTTTTATAATGATGATACCCGAATGTCTTTCTCAGCGTATGTGTTCCGATTCTTTCCTTCACCCCAACTGCTTGTGCTGCCTTATTCAAAATTCTATA
>CALUYR010000298.1 GCA_944325045.1 Candidatus Gastranaerophilales bacterium | reverse complement strand
TTCTCTAAGTGTTCTCTACAGATTTTTCTGCCAATTTCGACATCAAAGTTGTTCGGGTCTACGCAAGCAGAAGATTCCACAATAATAAATCCGTTCTGTAACTTATATGCGCATATCAGGCATTTATCAAAAATTACGAACTCTTTTACTTCTGCATTCTCAATTAGTCGGTTAATTCTTTCTTGTGTTACTCTCATAGAAACCTCAGTTCGGTATTCCAAATACCGTATTCTCAATAGCGGCAAGCCGCATTAGTGTTCTCATATCAGATGTACTTATATCACATCTCGCGGGACTGTTTTGTACACCATATTCCCCTGTATCTATCACTATTGTCTCCGCTCTAACCATATCGGGAGTGATGATATTCTCTTTATTAGACGCACAGATAATAATGTCTGCCTCTTTGCAGCATTTCTCAAACCCTATGGTGTTATGTTCGCACCATATAATAGTTGCTCCCAAGCCCTTTATGGTATTGGCGCAGGTTTCTCCGCAGATTCTACCCATCCCGACCACAACGCATATCTTGTTATTGAAGTCATAGTTAAAAACATTTAAGAGATATTCGACTATGCCTTTAGGCGCTGCCGGGAGAAACTTAGAATCTCTGCCGCATCCCATTACATCTACTTCCCTTGGTATGTCCCCTAGAAGGCGCATTACAGCGCCTGTATTGGGTTTTTCTACAACTATACCATCTATATGTCCGGGATAATAAAACCCGTTTAGGGTGCTCCTAGCCTCCTTATACGAGACGTTCTGTGGATAGGTAATTAGTCTAGTAATAATTCCGGCCCTTTGGGAATCATCTATCCAGTCAGAACCGGATGGGCTATCGGAAAATCTAAAGATAAGTAGTTTCTTTTCTTGCCCTTTAGGGAATTTCTTGGTAATATCATTTAGATATGTCAGTGTTTCATTTCTGTATTTTTCAATGTCATACACCTGCATCACACTCCTGTGCTTCCCATTCCGCCATTCCGACTTCCAACTGAGATGTCATCATCTGTGATAAAATATGGCATGAACACTCCTTGCGCAATACGCTCACCAGCTTTTACATAAAGCCTTTGCTTTAGATGATTTTCTAGTCTCACCTTGATGAAGATATGTCCCTCATTATCAGAATCTGAATAATCCAATTTGTTATCCTATAGGCTTTTTATCCTATAGTTCTTATAGTTTCCTATAAGTTCAGCATATATTTTCAATCTTTTAGATTGTCGGGCACTCGTGGTAGAGTTATATTTATTCATCTACTATGCGTTACAATGTCAATTAGCCTTTCGATATCTAATTGATTATCTCGGTATTAGCATATTTATAAAACTTAGCCTTCACCGATTTTGCCCGATTTAACGACGCCAATTTTTATCACCTAGCGTCAATGAGAGCGACGGTATTAGCAAGTCGCAAATAATGCTTAAATCCAAGTCCAGACCTAGGGAGAATAATAAGGCACGTATTGCTTGGCATGATAGCTCTAATCCCTGTGGGAATCAGGATATCTGCATTAGGCTCTTCCAGAAGAAACGAAATAGGCGTCTTGATATCATATCCGGCAGAACCCTGTGTGGCCCTTTGGGGAAGCTGAATCGCGTCATACATCTCTTCAATGTCATTGATGGATACTTCATCTCCAAAGGTGCTCTTATATGCCTTGATAAACTCTTCCTTGCTTACTTTTTCGAACTTAATCATGTAATACTCCTTTTCTTAGATTATATACAAATTCTTTTGCTTTAGATTCAAAGAAATCTAAAGAAGAATTATTTACTATAACAAAATCATACGGATATTCTTCTACCATGGCGTCTGCATGGTTCGAAAATTCGTGTTCACTATCTGGCCTTTTTATAAGAAGTGTTATTACATCTGGATGATATTCGACTAGCTTCTCAATTTCTTTTGGTTCTCTAATATGTATGAACAAAATCTCTTGTTCTTCCATATTGTAGAAAGCCCGCACCCTTTCTTCAACCTTCTTAAATGGAATATCATCCAAGAAGGTAAGCAAATCCTTCAAGTCGGACAAGAACTTTCTCGTATGTAAATTCTTCTCTCCATTCCATCCGGCGAATCTGGATACTTCTTTCACGAAGTCTACGCTTGAATAGTTCATAACCAGGGCGTATTTACTTGCCAGTCTTACGAATGTGTCCTTGCCGCTTTGTGGGAAGCCATTTATAACAACGACTTTTTTCACTGTTCATCCTCCATGAGTACAAGGTCATCTACATAGAACAGCCATTTAACAGGAGTGGGGTCTTCTTTAAGCGTATACATAATCCCTGTATACTTAGTCCCTGCTTTGGCGTCCTTTGCCGTGAAGATTTCATCCTTGTGGGATTCAACGAACTTCCCGAATCTACTAGAGACACTAGAAGGGCGCTTCATGATTCTTTCATAATTCAGCTTAACCTTTTTGCCATCGAGGGAATCAGACTTCTCATACACAATGTCGTACATTAGCATATCTCCTTTACAAAATTCGTAATCCAGTAGTATCCTCTTTTGTCCCTTTCCCAGTCCTTTATTCTGATTATATCACATTTATTGAACTGCTCCTTTTCGTATAGGCTATATCTAATAGTGTAATTCGCTCTCTTTGCGGAGCCAATAGATTGGCCATCCATAGATATTGCCCAAGGCTTATTTGTCTTTGCCGATTTCAATACCCTAATACTCAGAACTATAATCCTTGGTCTGTCTTCGAGTTTATCAGTTTTGATTCCGATATATCCCATATAGTCCATTTGGTTCTGAATTTTTGTTTTAATATCTGCATCACCAAGACCAAGCGACTTAATATATTGCTCTATCTCAATCAATATATTCCGACAGTTTATTTTATTAAACTGCTTGGCTGTTTCATTCGCGTTCCTTGCCACTATATCATAAATTATCTTGTCTGTCAATTTGTCTTTAGATATAGTTTTGGCCTCGCCCTTTTTGAAGCACTGGAATTGGTAATAGATTAAAGACAGTTCCTTGATAGTTCCGAACTCTTCAAAGTAGTCCAGTTTTATGAGTGCCTCTATCTGGTCTTTGGGTACACCAATAGCCTGAATATCATAGAGAAGTTCTATAAACGAATTATATTCCCTGTCTCTTAGTTCATATAGGGCTTCTGCATAAGAGGCGCTTATTCCTTTGATGCTAGAAGTTCCACGATATATAGAATTTGTTTCCTTATCGAAGAAGTAATCCGCCTTAGAATGTCTGAACTTAGGGAGAAGAATTCTTATACCTTTCTTGGTAGCATATTCTATTGCTTCTGCTGTCTTTTCATCATTGCCATTCCATGTATTTAGACAAGATGTGATATATTCCAGAGGATAATGATATCTAAGCCAACCACATTCATAACTAATACATGAATAGCTTAGACTGTGAACTAGAGAGAAGGAATACCGAGTGGCATCAAGAATACACTGTAAGAATGGCTCTATTATTGCTTCGGACTGTTCATCTGTTAGATTATAGCGAATTTTCGCATTCTCTTCCCACATCTTTTTAATTTTAGGAAGTTGCTCACGAGTACCTAATTTTTTACTGATACAATTGTGCACTACTATGCCTTCGCAAATAAAGTTATGGGTCTGCTCTACTTCAATGTCGTAAGTCTCGCATTCTTCCGAATCCTGAATATCCATAACTCTCTGCGTTATGAAATTCCCTTTGCTTATATCTGGTATGAACGCAAAATCTTCCGTTGACAGGTACCGTGCTTCTATATAGCCCCTTTGAGTTAAAATTCTATGGTCTTTCGTGCATCTAAGAGAGAATCCATATCCAACTTTAACCACAACAGTGTTTTTGACCCCATTATTGGCCCATGAGGTAACAGGTCTGGTGGATATCTTATTCCTGTCTTTGGTAGCTACAATATCTCCGACTTTTACATCTTCGATATTCTTTAGAGAGCCGTCACCCATAAGGACTTTTTCTCCACGAGCGACGCATTTTCTGAGCTTATCAGATTCTAGGAATGTATATCCACAGAACTTTTGAACAAAAGCCATTTGTGGTTCCTGCATAATAGCATATCCCATAGAAGGGCCAAGCAGGTCATCTATTTCCTTTATTCCTGTTTTAGATACCACGCCACTTGTGGCTTTCTCATATACCCCTTTCCCGCACGGACGAACTAGAGCACAGGCAAAAGCCAACAAGTCAAGTTTCGTCATGGACGGGATTTCCTTTTTGATTTTCGCATATACTTCATCTGAGAAAATCTTGTTCATTGTTCTTTGCCCATAATCAGAGTTCATCTGAAAAATGAGCGCCGTATCTTTCCTCATACTGTCCCATACTGCGTCATCTTCAAAGTCGATATTCCTAGGCGAAACTCTCTCAATTTGAGATAACTTACAGGTATTGTTGATGACACCTATGTTTTCCACGTATATTGTTAATTTTGTTTGCTTAATATGTCTCTTGGATATTTTTCTGATACCTCTTCAAAAGCAAACAAAATGCCAAGTCATTTCTGCTTGGCTCTGCACTATTAAATGCAGACCAGACTATATCATTTCAGCGAGGTTGCTGTCATAAATCGCTCTATGACAGTTGGGATATTCCCATAGTCGTTGAGGCGGAGCTTATCGTGCCTGCTGATTGTGCAATCCTCAGTATTATCACACCTTGGTAACTGAGGCTCTAAGCACTTCCCAGCATATAACTCGCTTTTACTTGGGCAGGATTATTTACCCAAGGGCGTCTTGCTTGGTGAAATTCAGGGAATCCAGTTCCTTCATGTTGATACACGAAACAGGATATGGGTCATCTTTTAGATAACAGGTGCCAAACTCTTCTTCGATATCTCTGTCAGAGATAACGACGCCAGAAGCGTGAGAGCCGATACTTGTTACTGTACCTAAAACTATATCTACTATCTTGAACAAATCAGGATAGCGCTTTCTCCATTCATCATCTATTACAGTTATCTTATTCTCGTCTACAGAGACATCATGAACAGCTTTTGCTATCTCGTCAACTTCATATAGCGGCATTCCCAAACCACGTCCGACGTCTCTTATAGCACCTTTCAGGGCCTCTGTATGGAATGTGATAATCTCACAAGTCTTGACATTGGGCAGGTCTAGGTGGTCATTTAGCATCCATTCCTTTACTCTATCTCTATCCTCTGGGGCGTTGTCCACGTCGATGTCTGCGAGGGAATATTTGGACTTATCCATAAAACGCCAGAAGTAAAACCCGTATTTTAGCGGATTAACTTCTGTGATTCCCAGAGCATATAGGGCCAAAGAGGATGCTGCGCTACCACGTGCAGGGCCTTGCCATATATCGTGAGAATGTTCCCACTGGATAATATGGTCTTCTAAGAGAATAAAATCTGTAGCACCCAAAGCCTTAAACGTGTCAAGTTCATGTTCTAGTCTGGCCTCTACATCCTCTCTCTTGAAGCCTTCTGCTACAATAGAGTTTATTACGTCAGGAGCGAATAATTTCTTTCTTAGAATCTCTTCTCCATTGTCATAGACCTTTGCATATTTGAAACTTCTATCCAGCGTAAAGTCTTCTATCATATCAGCCATTACATTTGTGTTCTGAATGGCTGTCATGTACTCTTCCTCTGTCAATGCTCCTTGGACTTGAAATGCAGAAATTAACTGGTCATAATCTTTCCAAATTAAATCCCAGCCATCCTCTCCATCAAACTTTGTGTTCTTAGATACTTGCAACACGCTTCTTCCAAGTTCATGCTCCTTGTTGAGGCAATGTGTATCTGTAGCTGCAATGAGCCTCAGACCTGTTTCTTTAGATAGATTGGCGAGATATCTATTGTAGTTTCTTTGCGAATCAGTATTATGGTGTTGTACTTCAAGAAAACATCTGTCTTTATTATCTAAAAGAAAATTTAAGAATCTTTGCTTCGCAGTCTCTGTTCCTTTAGATAGAGCAGATGCAACACAGGCGGTACACACTATAATATTCTCGCTCGATGCAAAAAGTTCGTCGAATGTAATTCTAGGAGCGTAGTAGTAATGTCCATCTGTTCTATTAAATGCCTTGCTCTGCATTTTGTTTAGCTCTTTTACGCCGTCCCAATTCCTCGCAATCAAAATGCAGTGATAATTGTCTCTTACCCTTTCTTCTCCTTCTTCCGGTATCCTTTCTGTTAGATACGCTTCCATGGCATGGATATATTTTAGTCCAGCCGCGTCACAGGCGTCCTTTTTATGAACCCACTCAAAAATGTTGCCGTGTTCAGAAAAGGCTATAGCCTTCATACCGCATTCTACGGCTTTTTGGATATATTGTTTGTAAGTAGTTACTGAATCAATATTTGTAACTGCATTACTTAGCATTGTGTGCACGTGAAAAGGAACATAATTATCCAAAATTACACCTCCTATTAGTATGGAGTATTTTCCTCACGCTCTCTCTCGTAATCCAAAACTCTATCTCCTACAAGAATACCATTCTTTCCGAAATAGGGGTTAGGATACTTTATTGAACCGTCATCCCAAGAATATCTCTTGTATTTATTGTCTCCTTCTCCATATAGACGCCTTGTAACTCTATCATATCTCAAGCCAATTCTTTCACTATGTGTACCCAGAACACGGTCTTTGAAAACTGTGAACTGTCTATCATAGCCCAAAGCCTTTAGGTCGTTATCCCAAGTCTTTTCAAGGCCATAAATTCGGTCTGCCATGTTGACGATATTGGAAGTGCCAAGGATTTCATATTCAGATAGAGGAATACCAGCTTGCGCTTTTCTAGGGTGACATACTAGATGAATTTCAAGTCCATTCTGTTTTGTAAAATGGATTAGTTTATTCATGAAATCCACTTGGATACCGGTAACTTCTGTGTCAGAAATACCGCGGAAGTTCAAACATAGCCAGTTATCAATGACGAATACTCTAGTTCCCCTCTTTTTGTACATATACTTCATTTTGTCAAACACCATATTAGGATTAGACAAAAGCAAGTTATCATATACAAAAATCTTACCTTGATAATAACGCTTAATTGCGTCTGTAGCTTGCGGAGTAGGTTTGTAATACTTAAATCCGTTGTCGCTTGTATACTCGACACAGTGCTGTCTGCCAGCTGCCTGAGATAGAATCCAGTTCAACATCTGGTTTGTGGTGGATTCTGCATTAAACCAGAATACGGATTCACCCTTGTCAATAGCTTCGAGAACCGCTACCTGAGAGATAAATGTAGTATTATGTGTTACAATGCAGTTGTTGGTCAAATACAAATGAGACGGATTATCTACCATAATACACTGGCACTCTTCTTTGCCGATATATTCAATAGAACGAATGCTTCTGCGCGGATTTGTTCTAGC
>CALUYR010000297.1 GCA_944325045.1 Candidatus Gastranaerophilales bacterium | reverse complement strand
TTCTTGCTATATAAGAATTTGAAGAAGATAAATCTACTGGATAAAAAGAAAGTTTCATCGGAATCATAAGGAGGTCTATATGCTAATTCATAGCCTTGAATGGAGTGCTTACCAGTCTCCCTCTTGCTATTCTTTTCTCAATGCGTTTTTTTAAGATGTATCCGATTTTATTAAATATTTTATCCAGAAATCTATTGAAGCAATTCCTTTTAGTCATTCCCAAAGCAACCATTATATCTTTATAAATGAACATATAACTCCAATAAAATCGAATGCTAAAAGGAGCAATGGACTTAATATACAATTTATACACCTTTTTATCCGTCATATAGAACATTGGAAAGACTGAATCTTTCATAGAACCTGAATATACAGATTCTGAATGTACCCGATATTTTACCGTTGTTCTTCCTACAAAGAAAAATTTATAACCTGCTTGAGATAACTTTATCCAAGTAGGCCAATCTTCACACAGTTTCACTTTTTCTTCATATCCCCCTAAATTTTTCAAAATCTGTGCATTAATCATCACTGTACAAGCAGCAATAGGGCATGAAATCATTAATGACTCATATTGCTGTTTTTGAGTGACATCATTATTTCTAAAGAGTGGAGTTGGAATGTATTTTGATTGCGGGAGTTCATTTCTATCTGTAATCAGATCTCTAAATCTTCTGCACAATGAATGGAAAATATAAAATTCTTTATGCTCTTTAGCTGCTTCTACCAAATCTTCAATGCAAGTCTCTATCAAGACATCATCACCAGCAATTAACTTTATCCACTCTCCAGTAGAAGCAAACAATCCTCGATTACAATTCTTCCCTATGCCAGTATTCTGTTTAGACGTTATTAATTGTGTCCTACAAAAACTACTGCAATTCTTCGCAAGCCATTTGTCACAAATAGAAACCGTATCATCTTTTGAACAATCATCAGAGATGATAAGCTCGATGTTGGAATATGTCTGCTTTTTTGCACTTTCCAGTGTTTCTAACACATATTTCGCTGAATTATACGTGACAACTACAATTGAAACTAACGGAGTGTCCATATTTCAAAACCTATCAAAGATTCCATCCATTCACCACTTCCACCACCTTCTTCACCTCTTCCTCCGTCATCACCGGACTCATCGGCAAACTCAGTTCCTCCCGATGTATCTGCTCCGTAATCGGGAATGACAGATTATTCCATTCCTTATAACACTCCTGCTTGTGCGGAGGTATCGGATAATGGATTACTGTCTGGATTCCGTTCTCCGTCAGATACTGCTGCAATGCGTCACGCTGCGCACAACGGATAGTGAAAATGTGGAACACATGGGCATCCCAATCCTTCACGACGGGAGTTATAATCCGGGGATTCGCAATGTGCTCAATATAAAACTTCGCCACTTGCTTACGAATGGCTATATCCTCATCCAAATGCTTCAACTTGGTGTCCAACACTGCCGCCTGAATCTCGTCCAAACGGCTGTTACGTCCCTGATACTTGAAGACATACTTACGCTGGCTGCCATAGTTGGCGACGGCACGGACTACCTTTGCCAGTTCCTCGTCATCGGTGGTCACCGCACCGGCATCGCCAAACGCTCCCAGGTTCTTGCCGGGATAGAAACTGTGGCCTGCTGCATCCCCCAAAGAGCCGGTCTTTCTACCGTGATACATGCAGCCATGTGCCTGGGCATTGTCTTCCACCAGTTTCAAATGGTACTTCCTGCACAGTTCGCCAATCTTGTCCGTATAAGCGCACTGGCCATACAGATGCACAATCAAGATGGCTTTCGTCTTTTCCGTAATGGCATCCTCTATCTTACTATCGTCTATCTGATAGTTCTCCAGGCTGGGTTCCACCAACACGGGTTTCAAGCCGTTCTCCGTTATGGCCAGAATGGATGCAATATAGGTATTGGCGGGGACTATCACCTCGTCACCCGGTTTCATCACACCCATTTCCACATAGGCACGGAATATCCAAATCAAAGCATCCAGCCCGTTGCCGCAACCGACAGCAAAATTGGTACCTATATATTCAGCATAATCCGCCTCGAACTTCTTGTTTTCTTCCCCTTGAAGATACCAGCCGGAATCCACCACACGGTTGACGGCTGCATGAATCTCATCCGCGTATTTGGCGGTGACTTTCTGTAAATCTAAGAATTTTATCATAAATTTATATATAAATTAGAAAGTTCCTTATAACAACCATTTGTAAACAAAGAATGCATTATGTTTTGATTCCTTCTGCGAAGTTGACGTTTACAAAATATAAAACTAGTCTTCTTACTTTGGATGTCTTTCAAGTAATTCATGCTCTGTTCCATCAAAGAATCCTGAGGTACAATTTTGTCTATAATTCCCCATGTTTGTAAATGATGGAATGACACATAATCTCCCGAATAAAGCAGTTTTTTAGCTATATAATAAGGTAAATTATGCAACAATAAAAAAGTCATCATTTGATCCAAGCCTAAACCTAATTTGATTTCAGGAAGTCCACATTTCATGCGTTCATTATCTACACTTATTACATAATCAGCACAACATAACATCAAAAATCCGGCTCCGATACAATGTCCTGACAAGGCCACGACAAGAGGAACTTCTAAGGAATATAACTGCAAAAGAACCTCATCCAACAACTGAAAAGATTTCAAGGAATTCAAAGGGTCTATACTCATGCCTGTACAGAAAACCTTGTCCTTTCCAATAAGAATTATCCCATCTAAACTTTCCACATTCTGAGACAGCAAAGATTTCAAGGATTGCAAATCTATGATGTCAATCATATTACCGTGTGGTGAATCAAAGGTAGCAATACCTACACCATTTTGTTTTTCCCAACGTATCATATAGTGTATGAACCTCCATTAATGTGTATAGTTTGTCCGTTTATATATGAAGCCTTATCCGAAATTAAGAATTCGACCAAATAGGCAACATCTTCCACGTGTCCGAATTTATGAGAAGGAATATCCTCCAATATTTTAGTACGATACTTCTCCGGTATGCGCATTAACATATCCGTTTCAATGGCTCCTGGTGCTACAGCATTGACACAAATGCCTTTCCGACCAAACTCTTGAGCCAAAGACTTAGTAAAACCAACAATACCTGCTTTCGCTGCTGCATAATTAGACTTCCCAAATGCACCTGTATAGGCTGCTATTGAAGTAAAGTTAATTACACGCCCCCATTCTTTGGCAACCATACCGGGTAGAAAAGCATGAGCAAAATAGTATATGGACAAAAGATTTATTTGAATTACTTGCTGCCACTGCTCTGGCTGCATCTTCAAGAAAGTCGCATCGTTCTCATAACCTGCATTATTAATCAAGATATCTATAGATCCATATTCTTGCAATACTTGTTGAGAGGTAGTAATAATAGATTCTTTATCTTCTAAGTCACATTGATAATATGAAATATTATTGAATTGTTCTCGCAACAGTCGAGCACCTTCAATATTCTTATTATACGTAATGATAACGTTTTTGTAATAAGGAGCCAGACAGACTGCCATCCCCTTGCCAATCCCTTTATCACCTCCGGTTATAAAGATATTGCGTTTTTCCATCATCCCCATTTTATTATGGATGCGCCATAAGTCCAACCACTACCTACTGCAGCAAATAATATGTTATCTCCTTTATGAATCTTACCGGCTTTATTCACCTCATCCAAAAGAATTGGAATCGTACCACTGGATGTATTGGCATATTTATCCATATTGGTCATAACACGGTCGAAGGGAAGCCCTATTATTTCTGCAGTTTTCTTCAAAATCTTAATGCTGGGTTGATGTGGAATCATTAAATTAATATCCATTATTGAAAGCCCAGTATCCTCCAAGACTTGAGATATTGCTTTCGGTAACGCATTTACAGCAGAATTAAATACGGCTTTTCCATCCATTTGGAAATATTGCAATCGCTTCTCCAACACAGCGGGAGTTATAGGGATTTCAGACCCTCCAGCAGGAACCGTAAAACCGAAACGGTCATGACTGCTATCTGTATAAAGCCGATAAGCAAGGAAACCTTCTGTCACATTGGCGGAAGTTAAAACCGCAGCCCCAGAACCATCACCGAAAAAAACCGCATCGCGTCTGGTCCAATCCACGATACGGCTAAACGTATCCGCTCCTATAACTAGAACATTATTATACACTCCACTAGCGATGTATTGGGTTCCGATAGACATTGCGAACAGAAATCCACTGCATACTGCTGCAATGTCAAATGCAGCGGCATTAAATGCTTGCAGTTTATATTGCACTATGGCTGCTGTCGAAGGTGCTTTTCTATCTGGCGTTGCGGTAGCTACGATAATTAAATCTATGTCTTTTACGTCCAATCCTGCATTTTTAACCGCATCCAGTCCTGCTTTAGCCGCTAAATCACTAGTTGCCTCATCCTCGGAAGCTATATGCCGTTCTTTAATACCAAGATTAGATTGTATCCACTCATCATTAGTCGGAACTATAGATTCCAAATATTTATTTGTATAAATTTTTTTAGGTACATAAGATCCTGTACCCAAAATCTTTACATTACGTATTACTTGTCGCATATTACTTAATTTTTAGCCTTCAATATCAACTTTTGAAAAATCAAAATCTGCTGGATTTATCTCCAAATAGTTCAAAATATTCATAAAAACTTCTTTTTTGCATTTATTTTGAGGGTTAATGCCGGGATGAAATAATAAATCGATTTTATGACAGCCTTCTCCAGACTCTCCTATAATCTGCCAACCGACTTTCTTATTTATATGGCAAATGGCTTTATTGGATTGCAATTGCGTACCTGCTATAGGACCTGCGGCTTTTGCTATATAATCATGTACAATCTCCTGACCATACCCACTTCCCCATTCTTCTTTTTGAATAGCTATTACAGGGGTACAGAAACCCTCTCGTAATCTTAGAAGTAAAAAAGCTACGAATTTTCCGGGTTTCATAATGGGCTCATACAAGTAGGCCTTCAATTGTTGCCTATTTTGATTCCACCAATCTTGTTGTTCTTGATAAGTTCTGTGCGGTAGGGGATGGGTGCTAAGCATGTCCAAATTTTCATTGTATATGCATCGCATTACTTCCACCTGCCAAGGTTCCGAAACGAGATAACAATTTAACTTTATGTCCATATCATTTCTTTTTATATTTAACAAATTCATCATAATCACGGATATAGTCACCCGCATCATAAGGATGCGAAGCCAGCACCAGACAAACCGCCCCCGAAGAGAAATCATCCAATGTCCGCCAGATACCCGGAACAACATACAGTCCCTGATAAGGCCTGTTCAGAATGAAGGTCCGTTTAATCTTACCGTCATCCAGCGTGACACTGAAGCTGCCGCTCGCAGCGATAATCAACTGGCTCAATTCCCGGTGGGCATGGGCACCACGGCTTTCGCCGCCGGGCACATCATACAGGTAATAGGTACGACGCACTTCAAAGGGAACATCCCTGTCGTTTTCCACAACCGTGACATTGCCTTTACGGTCACTGTGGTGTTTGTCCAACTCAATCAGCGTGCAGTCGTA
>CALUYR010000296.1 GCA_944325045.1 Candidatus Gastranaerophilales bacterium | reverse complement strand
TGTAGCCACTTTCTCTTGATTTCCAAACTGTCTATCGCTATATCCAAATAATGATCTAGCAGCTTATAAAATTCTTCTTTCGAGCCTTTGGCCTCATAAGCAATTCTAGGGAGATTGATAGTTACAACGCCAATGGAACCCGTCGAATCACCAGCTCCAAATAAACCACCGTTACGGTGCCTAAGCTCGCTTAAATCAAGCCTAAGACGGCAACACATAGAACGAACATCACTGATATCTAAATCCGAGTTAATGAAGTTCGCAAAATACGGAGTGCCATATTTTCCAGCCATTTCCCACAGCAGTTTGTTATTCGGATTATCCCAATCGAATCTACTATGGATGTTATACGTCGGAATGGGATAGGCAAACAGCTTTCCTTCCGAATCACCTTCCAACATCAGTTCAAAGAATACGCGGTTGAGCAAGTCCATTTCCTGTTGGCAAGAACCGTAAGTAAAACTAACTAACTCCCCACCAATCACAGCATATTCGTTAATCATATCCTCTGGTGGTGTAAGATCGAATGTTAGATTAAAGAATGCTGGTTCTGCTCCCGCTCGGCTATTACTGTTCACGCTGAAAATAAAGTTTTGCATAGATTGTTTAACTTCGTCATAGCTAAGTTTATCCTGCTTAACGAATGGGGCCAATAGCGTATCAAAGCCATTAAAAGCAACGGCACCTAAAATCTCATTTTGGAATACGGTCACAAGATTTGCGCACTGATTTAAGATAGAATCGAAGTGTTTAGCCGGGGAGGATGTTGGAATATTCGGAACGCCACGAACGCCTTTATACAAAATATCTTTAAGTGAATATCCAGTGCAATATAACGATAATCCGCCTAAATCATGAATGTGTATATGTCCATCAACATAGGCTTCTGCTATGTGCTCTGGATAAACTTCTCTTAGCCAATAATCCTTACTAACTTCGGATGTGATATATTTATTCAAAGCGCCAAAGCTATATGGGCTATTAGAGTTTTCTTTTACCCTCCAATCCTCGTTTTTAAGATAGGATTCCACAATATTTTTACTGGTTTTCATTCAAAATCACCTTTCTCTAATCCATGCCATAGCAGCATTAAATGTCATTAAATCGCCATTAACATTTAGAATTGGCGCACTTGTAAATCCAAGATTTATCATTTCTTGCACATCGTCGTTTTCAGTAAAAGATATCCCTTTTTGTTTAAGCATACTCGAAAGAATCTTACATTTTGGGCAATGTGTTGTGTATAAAATAATATTACCATCCACTACTACCAAAACCTCCCCTATTATCATTTTCCAAATTATCTACAACTTCAATTTGCAGCTTTGGCATGCATTTTTGAACTCTGAATTGACAAATTCTAACCCCCTTTGGGATAACAACATCACGAGTTGCATATGCTGGAAAGTGCCAAATATCGTTATTACCACAATAGGTATTATCAATCAATCCAAAACTATTCGCTTGAAGGATTCCAAACTTCTTAAATGTAGAACTTCTTGGGATAACATGTGCTTCATATCCAGCAGGAAGCTCCATTGATACACCTAAAGAAATGTTACGGTATTCACCTGCTTTCAAACTTACTTCTTCAACGGTTGCAAGATCAATCCAATCCCCATTTTCTTGCGGAATAACCGTTACTTCATCAGTAGAATATCTTACTTTAATCGTCATAAGCTCAACCCCTTCCTTAAATCAAATCAATCCATTTAAGAGCGTTGTCATAATCCAACCTAAAACCATCTACTTCCAAATAGGGTTCGTCTACCATGGTATCTTCGACACTATATACTATTCCTTTCATATCCATAAGACATTGGATGAAATCTACCTGTAATGTATTATTCGTGTGATAAATTACCATGAATCCTTTTTCCTTTCTAACATTTCATCTAAAGATATTGTTTTGACACTCTGACTACGACGTTTCAATTCTTTCATTATTTCATTTTTTATAGCTTTAATTGCATAGGTAGAAAACCTCCCAACTATATTATTCCGTTTGTCAACCGCATTTATTAAACCTATTGTGCCACATTGTATTAAATCCTCGTCATTCGCATGAGTAGGATAATACTTTCTCAAGCAATAAAATACTAACGGAATATTTTCTAAAATTAAGCGTTCCCTATCTTCCATAGATTCACCCCCTTACGTAAATCCGGGTACGCTTGTTGTCAACTAGAATTGTTTTAACCTCCAAATTAAATTTACGCTTGATCTGCCTAGTAAATTCAATAGAGGACATAGGCTGAAAATTATTTGCCACACAGAACGCAGAGTAAGACATATAAACTTGCTTTACTGGCTCGTTCAAATAATCTTCTTCCCCAAGTTCATCAAAAAATACAACAATGGGGTTATTAACTCGCTCGTATTCTTCTTGGGCTTTGCTAACCTTGCTTGGAGTTATAAACTCTTGATTTTCAAGCACTTCTCGCAGCCCAATGATCGCTTTAGCAATTAAAGCCTCCATCACGGATTCGGAGCGAAGTTTATACTTAATAAAGGGGTCATAATCGGGGTCAGATTTACTAAATTGGGCCTCGAACGGAATAATCACCAATCTGTCCATAATGGCAGCGCTGTCTTTTCCACGTCCAATTCTAGGAAGCGAGTTCGCACTAAACAGGAATTTTGCGTAACTAGCCATTACGAACGGGTCTTTCCCCTTCTTAGCCACGGTGATTTTATCGCCAGACACAACCTTCTTGAATATCGCGCTATTGGGAATAAATTCATCGTTAATATCATCACCAATGTTGGCTAATTTTCCAGCCAATTCGGCGGTCTTAAACTCGTGCCCAATTTCTGACAAATCGAGATTAGAAATATTATCCTCGCCCAACAATGTTCCGATCATGTCAAGGAAACTACTTTTCCCGTTGCGCTTATTTCCAATGAGGATAAAGCTCTTTCGCAACTCGTTTTTACGAAACATACAAACGCCCGTTGCTTGATATAGTAGTTTTTCAACAGAAGCATCTTGGCAAGCTAATTTTTTAATAGTTTTATCAAGTAACGCATCGGTTGCATCTGGAACATAATTATGTGGTATAATATTGGTAATAATGTATTCGGGACTAAAATCCCGCATTTCCAATGTAGTGACATCCAACACGCCATTCTTAAACGCAATCAAATGCGCATCCGCAACCGTATTCGTATTCGGAACGATAATTTCCAAATATGCCAATACCTCTTTGCGCTTACTCTGATTTAGTGTTGGAATCTCTTTAATCATTACAGATTCAATGTAAGCGTCGCCGCTCTGATAATACCCGTCTTTGTAAACATGTAATTTTCCGTTAATCTTGATAATGTGATGTGTTTTCTGAATATACTTTGCGAACACGTCAAACTGAAATCCACCACGAGCGTTGAAAAATATAGGTTTTTCAAACGCTCCATCCCTCAACACAACCGTCAATTCATCATCAGACAACGGTTCTTTCAAAATAAACTTGTTAATAATCCCTATACATTCCCGGCTTTCATCAACGCTAAATCCGGCCTGTTGTAACGGAAGAATATAAGAAAACAAGGCACTATTTCTACCGTCACCATCTACCATGTTAAGAAGCTCAACCTTTGATTTAATTGGTGTTAGCCACTTTGGGATAACACCATACGATTCAGAATCATATAAAACAGCTCTCTCAACGCCATCCAGTTTCAAAATTTCATAAGATGTTCTACAACCAACTTTAATATCGGCGGTAATACCGATTGCCAACCTACAATGTGTACGGTTAGTTAGCAACTCACCGTTATTCCAAAACAAGAAGTGCTTTCCTCGATCTGTCGCAATGACCTTACATTTTATCTCTTTATTTTTAATAATTGAAAGTAAGAGATTAGATTGTTCTTCATCATCAACATCAATCAAAACTGTTTCTTTGTTCAGAACACCACCATATGACGGGTATTGCTTCACCATGTCAATAGACATTAGGTCAGAAGTCGGAACATCTTTGAACGGAATGATAGCTTTCTTTCCTTTCGTGGGTACATATCCAACATAAAATTCCATATCATTCACCTACAAAATCAGAGATTCTTTTCTTTGCTAAGTCAACATACCATTGTTTGTCAACGGGTTTGCTGGTTTCTTTAACTGATTTACCACGGACATCCCCATTTTCAATAAAACATCTGTCTGGTGTATTTCCAAACTTTGCCGGGTTTCTAACTCCATCACATTTCAATAATCTCCCACACGATTCATCTGTTGTCGCAAAAACTCGATAGCTCTTATACTCGTACCGTTGAATACCATTATCAATCTCGTGTTCAACCCACTTATACTTGCTTGACAACCTAACAATCTTTTGAAACTTGATAAGCTCGTTGCAATCAAGGATTGTTTTTTCAACAGGGATTCCAAATAACAAATACCGCTTAACCGCTTCATTCACAATCGGAAGATCATAGTCCAAGGGTCCAAGCTCTTTAACATAGGCACCTTTGGCGTGGTAAGAGCCATTTGCTCTAACCGCAATATAGTTATTCACATCCTTTGAAATAAACTTCGTAAACTCGTCATATTCCATCCTTAAACCTGTTCTAATTTCCCACTCGTGTATAATCCGTTTCAACTCTGGAATATCCTTTTTCTTCACGAGAATAAAAATTCCATCTGTATTTATGTTAAAACATCTTACAAGATGCTCTATTTTGTCGATCAAATCAATCATCAAAACCTGACCAAAAACACAAACCAGATTTCGATGCAAAGGGTCATACATGGGATTAAATTTGTCACCACACGCCCCATAAACAATGTTACAAATCCGCTTATATGGTTCACGTTCTTTCTTGCGACCCTCACGCTTTAACCTCATGCTGGTTTCCAAGATTTCAGCCAGCTTATTGCGGTTTGTAACAGCCCTAGATTGCAAATCGTAATGAATCATGATATTCGGATACATCTGCCCAATGTCTGCATCTAAAATTACTTCATCATCAGAACATTGATATACGAATTGGTTTCTCCCAGCATGAAGCCCTCCCCATGCCACAACGATTTCAATCTCGCCAACCGTCGTTGTCAGTTTCAAATCATAATCATGATTATCAGGGTTTAGAAACCAATCCCCAACGGCTTTATATTTGCCGAGGTCTAAACACTCTGGCAAACGAATTTCCCATTCGTCCTTAAAACGTTTCTTTTTTGCCCCTAAAATCGTAGCCGCTAACTGTGCTTGCGTTTTTCCAAACGCGCTAAGCGGTAATCCAAATTCCTTAACAAGCGAGTGCTGGCTATCAAATTCACTCTTACGCTTAATAAATATATCGATCAAATTCAATACATCATCACGGCAATAACCAATAGTTTCTTTAATTTCTTGTTCTGTCAGTTTACGATCAATGTCAAATGGGACAGAGGTTTCATGTATATTATTTCCAATAAAGCCCTCTAGCACCTTTAGACTTACTGGAATGTTCGGCATTACATCATAATTATTAAGCCTAATTCTATGAAGTAGACTTGAAAACTCGTGACCCTTTTTCTTTTGAATGATAATAAAATCATTTATTTCTTTCGGGTCAAACCCGCTTAAAATTCCTTTAAGTATCCATTGGTCATACGCCCTTGAATTATAGCCACACCAAATGTCGTTCTTATATTCGCTATAAATATTCGCCAAAGAAACGGGGTCATTCACGATAATATACTCTTTCTGTTTCATCGGGTCGATTCCGACCATCAACCAATCATAAACGAATACTTCAAAATCATAAAAAATCATTGAATTAACCCCTTAATATAATAATTCAATAATCGTGGCTGTTTCCTCTTTCGTCCTATGTGTATACCATAGCGACTTATCCTTACTGGACATTTAACCGAACATGTAAAGTCGGCACCACGATCTTAATTAAATCAATTACTTCTGAAACTTCTGTACAATCGTGTACACATTAAAGCCTTTTGTGTTTTGAGTATAAGAAAGTTGATATTCATCTTCCTTAACGGCTTCAAACACACTTGCCAGCAAGTTAGCATATTGTACAAAATCTTGGAAAACAATATCATAACCACTATCCAGACTTTCCAAAAACATGTTCATGTTATGGAATTGGAAACCGCTGGTAAGATTCTGGTTCATGAAGATAAGTTGACCCTTGAAGTCACCAGCAATGATCTTGAACCAAACCTTAGCTTGCGGAAGTCCCTTCTTACTCTCACCA
>CALUYR010000295.1 GCA_944325045.1 Candidatus Gastranaerophilales bacterium | reverse complement strand
TGTCATATGTCAAATTAAGTATCAGTAGTGGCCGTCACAGTAATTTCCAAATTACCAGTAATCTTAGCGCCTTGAACCGTCAGCTTACCAGCAGAGTAAGTATAATCGGTGGTCACAGTCAGAGGCGAACCATTGTTTTTCACAGTAATGGTAGAGGGCAAAGTATAACCCGCGTCAGCCACAAAAGTTACAATAAAATCAGTACCCTGTTTAGCACCAGCAGCCGCGTTACCAGAACAACCAGTAAGAATGTAAGTTACAGAAACATCATTCTTAATTGGCATATTCGCATTACTCGAACCATCCTGTGTAATGGTGCCAAAACGAACGGTATTATGCTCAACATAATATGGGTCGGTATTACCAGCAGAGTGCTTACCGTCCTGCGTTGGAGTACCAGTATGATTACCCGTATAATAGCCATTTACGGAAAGTTGTTCATCCCTAATGGGTGTACTACTTCCCCAAACCTGATCTGCATAAGTTACATTATTAGGCAAAGTAAATAACTCCTTTCTAAAAAATCAAAGAAGGAGAGTGGGTAAAATGCCCACTCTCCAATCTTCAAAATTTAATGTTCATTAACCAACCTTAATCTTACGGAACACGCCAGCCGCTTTAGTACGCTTTAAGGCTACAGCCGCGATCATTTCAACCTCGCCCGTCTTAACAGCACCCGAAGTAGAGAAGTCGGGAAGCCACATCTTAACCGGGGGCTGACCAGCCATGGAAATAGCATGGAAACCGTCAAGACCAAACTGCACGGCGTACAGAGAAGTTTCGCCAGAGCTAGTAGCGATAATCGGGTCATTGGAACCAGCCTTAGCGCCAAGATCAACGAATGGGATATTACCATACATTTCAACAGTACGGCCCCAAGTATCTTGAGTGGTCTGATACATACCAGCACGACGGGCCACAGCACGGAGCTTAGCACACATCTTTGTATTACCCATCAAGGCGGAGGGAGTACCATCCATCGTGCTAAGGAACTCGTCTAACATATCAAGGAACTGCATATAGTTGGTAGTCACCAGAGCAGAAGTAGACAGGTCAATAGCGGTAGTGGTATTAAATTCAGTGTCAGAGCCAGTCAGAGCAACTTCCAGACCATCAAACGCATTGGCATCCTCACTGGAATCACCATTGATAACGGTATCGCAGAACAGAGCAGAAGCAGCCTTGGCCTTTTGGGAAGCCTGTAAAGCAACTTCGTCAGCAATACCGCCCATATCGGCGATCACACGGTCAACCTCATAGGTGCCACCAAACACCTTAAGATCAACGGTATAACGTTGCTTCTCAACTTCGTGCGGAGTGTATTCAGTGTTAATAGCACGGAACGCAGCGGTAGGCTGGGTAATCAGTCGCGTATAACCATAGGTCAGAGTGCCACCGCCACCAGTGGGGGAAACACAATCATCAAAGGGAATATTATCTAAAATAAAGTTAGACTTACGAAATTCATCAATAATACCAGCCTGTAAATCGTCTTGAACATTCAGACGGGCTTGAGCAAGAGTAACAGCCATTTATTTCATCCTTTCTTTAATGCGGCGCTGATTTTATCAGCAAAACTTAATTCTGTTTTAGTCGTATTTGTTGTAGTATTTCCAGCGGGCGGTGTGGTGCCAGCCGGAGGATTAGTTTGAGTAGTTTGAGCAGCTTCAAATAGGAATTTACTATCCTCGGCGGATTTCAAAGTTTCGATTTGCTTGTCAATATCGCCATCCAAATCAAGTAAAGCTCTAACCGCTTTAATGTTCTTAGCTTTAGCATCACGAAGTTTACCTTCTACTTCGTTATCCCGTTTCATTTGATTTAATTTACTCTCATACTCATTTTTCATTGTTGTGTTTGCAGTTTCTAACTCGGTGATTTTGGCAGTTAAACTTTCATTATCTTTAGCAGACTTCTTAAGGTCCTTTAACTGCGAATCCCGTTCTGTTAATTGGGCCTCTAGCCCTTCCACCCTCGCACAAACGGCATCATAATCTTTTTGGGCCTTTGTGATATCACGCCCATTTTCGGCCATGATGGAATCAATTATTTTTTGATCGGTAACACCGAGTTCTCTTAAAAAATCAGACTTCATATTAAACTCCTTTCGACATAGGCTTTTTATGTGTTATCCATCACATTGTCGCTCCAATGTTTAGGCTTATGGAATCGCCATATATAGGCACACTTTTATTGGAAGTGGTAGCCAACACGTTTTCTGGAACCATCTAAAGTGATCTTTTGAAACTGCTCTATATGGTTAGGTAAATACTTTTTCTCTAACGTATAGCCACCATACGTTTGAAAAGGTACAACCACAATTTGTTGGTATCCAATGAGCTTAACAGTTTCAGTATTCAAATCCATTCTTATCTTTCCTAACGGACGATGATTGACGTTATGAGTATGTCCGTTTATAAATAAATCACAGTTATCAACCGCGTATGTCCAGCGTTCGTCTTTATTTGATGTGGAACCGTGTGTTACTACAATTCCATATGAAACCTGTCGCTGCCCATGGTCTTTAGATTTTCCAAGATTTAGTTTGATAAAACAGGCGTTTTCTCGGTATAAATGCTCGATTTGTAATCGACAAAATACATCGTAAAGAGGATTTGTACCAACTTCACGAACCCCACGTTGCTCATGGTTTCCAGAACAACCCGCCAAAATTTTATCTTTGACTTGAAATAATATTTTGTAACACAGTTCTTTTTGTTCTAAGGGATTTAACGCTTCCTCATAAATATTTGACTTTGATCGTTTTAATCCCATGTTCATGATATCACCAACGATAACAACATACCCGAATGGGTCATTCTTTACGATTTCGACCCACTTGCTAAGTAACTCAAGGTTACAAGTTTTAGCTCCAATGTGAACATCACCTAGCGGGTATATATTTATATGTGAACATTCTGTTGGTAACTTATGAACAATCATCGAAAAATCATTTAACATATAACCTCCCCAAGTTATAAGTAGGATTGGGGGCCGGGGGAGGACAACCCCCAACCCTATATGATTAAGCGGTAATCCGCGTTAATCCATCAATGGGACCGTATAACATCGGCAATTCGGATGAATCGGAGGCGCAGTCACGCCAATTTCATAAGCACTAATAGGAAAGATCAATCCATTCATCGGGCCGCATGTTTCGCATGTGATTTCATCCGCTTGTGTGTAATACTGATATTTTTCAATCCCAAGTTTTTTGAAAATCTCTTGTCGCATCACGGAACAAATCGCATTCGTTTCAGTTCCAACTAATCGTTCCAAGACATTTTCCATATAGTCAAATCGCTTGTTCACTTGTTTAAGAACATCGTCCAATTTCCGCTGTCTGATAAATCCTTGTTTTAAGTCGTTGGTGAGATATAAGAACCAAAGTTCCTTATCATCCCACAAACGCTCATACCAGTGTTTATCGTCTTGACCCCATTGAATTTCGGTTTCGTGTTCTTTGGTAGATTTAATATCAAATGTATCTTGTTCAGTTTTGATAAGTTCCTTTACCAAGTTACGAAATCGAATTTCACTTGCGTCAACCGCGTTTTCAAGAAGTTCTTCGATTGAATCTAACAGCACAGCAATTCTTCGTCGTCTATCTTTTGTGCTAACATACTTACGAGCATCGTTATAAGTTACAATGTCGTTAGTTCCATATTTCTTATAGAACTTGATAATCTCTGCAAGAATATCTTCTTTTGAATCTCGCAAGAAAATCAGCATGATAGACAATTCATCTAAACTTAACTGGTGTTCACTTTCTTCCAGCTTATCAAAATCTTCTTCGGTAAAGTTTTTCCAGTTTTTAGTCATTATTGCTACCTCAATAATTACAAGGTTGTGGATTTGCTAAAATAGTACAATTAAATTTCACTTCATCCCCATTCGTATAGAGCGTATTTACACCATCCAACGCAGGGATGGATTGGCCGCCGGTGGCTTGGATGGGCTGGGGCGTGGCGAGCTTGTAGGCGATGGTGACAGGCGTCCCGGCGGCGGATTGGGCGGCAAGGTAGGATTTCCAAGAACCTACGGCCGCAGTGCTTGATTCAGTGTTAGACAAAATCTCGTTTGGAACTGTAAGAATCCAGTATTTACTACCTTCTTTTAAGTTTACTCTGAATCCAACTTCTCTACCACCGTAAGAACTTGAATTGTAAACTAAATGACTGCAAGCAAGATAGTCTGCGCTATCTGCAACGGCAGGAATTTCCGCATAGTAATAAAATCCGGTCAATCCGATTACAGAATTGTCGACCCCCCATGTCTCCCAATTCTCCGTCCCATCAAACTCCACAACCTCCCATTCCGCGCTACCCACCCCCGTCACCGCATCCACCGTGCCGCCGTAGATGGTCTCTGGCAGGGTGAGCGTGGCGGTCGTGCCGGTGTAGGGGGCATAGGCGGTTGAGGTGGAGCCGAGTTCGATCTGCGGATAAATATCGGTATCTGCGGTAGTCCCATTTAGGACATAAAAATGCAAATTTCCGATAAAATCAGATTCAAGCGTGAAAGACCTCAGCGTTTGTACGACCACGAAACTACCGGAAACCAGTTCATAATAAATATTTTGTGCCGGATTTACAGAATACGTACCCTTCGGAAGGAAAACATTCTCCGCCGCAACATACCTGCTTGTTGAAGAAGCTGTGCCCTGCGCGTGTATGATGCCATTAGAAATCGTCCATGTGACGCCATTCGCGGTCAGAGGTTCGTTTGCGGTAATGGGGATGAGATTCTTCCCGCACCTTGTCACCTGCAAGCTATCCCACCCACTAATTGGCCGGATGTTTTCTGGACTGGGATTACCTTCGCCAGTTTGAATAGGAGAAAAACTTATAGACACATTGGGAACACAATTTGGACAAATATTTTCTAATATGACTGGATTTCCAGTAGCTTCATTCTCATAAGGTTGTTTATAAACCATTCCTTTTTGTGCAAACTTACGTTTCATTGGAGCCACCACCCTTCGGATTTTGGAAAGCGTTCATGGCTTCCATTTCTTCCAGTTCGGCTTGCTTATCTTCTTCAATCTGCTTTTGCTCATGAGTAACATCAGAGCACCACGGATGATGCGCCAAGATAGTTTTGCTAGACAGAATCCCAACCGACTTCACGCAATTATCAATAATAGCATCTTCGTTAATGAAGATATCTCGATTGAAAGCAAATTCAACCCGCTCTTTGCTATAATCACCAAAGCCAAGATTGATGAAGTGCTGATCTATAAACCACTTTAATTCTTCAAATCCATATTGAAATTCCGTTTCCATCTGGTTTACATCCAAATCAATGTCGGTATACATGGATTCGATGTTCATTTGGTTGGGGTCGCCATCCATGCGTTCTTCTTTGGCATCAAATCCTCGACCATTTTCAATAATAGATCGTTTAAGCTGCATTAAAATGGCTTGATAATTAGTAGCATTAACTTCCACATTGAGAGTTTCAACGCCACCTTGAACCCCGTCTACCGTATGTACCTTGATTACACCATAGGTTGCAAGATTTTTTCTGAACTCCGGAATATTAGTGCCGTCATAATTTTTAAGTACCAAAATCGTTGTGCGGGGGTCCTCTTCCATATTGTTTTGGAAGTCGGATAACACTTGATTTAACGAATCTTGCAGCCCCTTAACCCGACGAATCAACGGAATTTCTTTGGCGTTATACTTAAATGGTATTAACGGCAATCGCTCCCAATTATATTCTTCACTTCCAGAACGAATATAATTGATATGCGGCTCTGTCGGATGTGGTATAAACGTAGTTCCGTTTGAGACATAACGATCAATGCCGTTTATTGTATAAACTTCGGCCACATCTACCGCTTTTAATTCGCCGTTATTACCAAGAATCGTGTCTTGATAATACCTAACCGCCTCTACGAGTTCGGTATGTGAATCATCAGACCAAACAGGCATAACCTCATGTGCGGGAAAGACCTTAACTTTGAACTCGCCAGATTCATTGTAGTATGGATATAGCCAAGCAATTCCACCAAGAATAGCTTCTTCTCCAAGTAATCTAAGCTGTCGATACATTTTTTTATCAAACAAATCTTCCAAATGCGTTAAGTAATCATCATTAGACGTGGCTATTGTCATTGGCTTACCAAGCGCATAGTTTGTTTTTTGATCGACCAGCTTAGCAAATTGATTATCCACTAATCTGTTGTTTGGTAAATTATAAACGGGAGTAAGTGTTCCCGCCTCGTTCATAACCATGCGTTCACGATCAAGAATATCGTGCTTGCCGTTATAATATTTTCGTGCGGTAATCATTTCCCCGCGTTCTTTAGAATTAAGCCAGTTCGTTAATGTGGCAGCATATTTTTGTTTAGAAGTTTGGTCTTTCCCAATTCCAAAAACCATCGGTTATACCTCCTTTCTTTTCATGTTTAATCCCAGCTAAATACGGCTCCGCGACCTAAGCGCTCATAAATACCAGTTATGGCATCTTCGGCATCGTCGTGTTTGGCTTTTCCTTCTTTTTGATAACGGTAAAGATCGTTATAAAATTCGGAATAATTGATTTCCCAGCCAACAGGAAAAAGCACGTTTTCTTGGACCCAAGTAGAAGCGCCAAG
>CALUYR010000294.1 GCA_944325045.1 Candidatus Gastranaerophilales bacterium | reverse complement strand
ATCTACCAAGTGTTACAGGAAAAACAGCATCACCGTTCGGATTTTGGAATTGTTCAGCTCGCCCACCATCTGGCAACTCATAAGCAGGTATGGTAAACGAATATTTTTTTGTGTTCGTAATGTAACTTTCTTTAGACGCAGTTACCGTAATTGTGTGTTTTCCAACATTCATTATCCGGCAGTCAATGGGAATTGATATGACCGTATTTGTTGAAGGAAGCCCAGAGTAAACTTCATTATTATCGAGGATAACTTTCGTGGTAATATTCGTAACCGATTGCGAGCCAGAATCAGTGATGTAAAACTCGAACACAAAAGGACTTGGTTTTTCTCCTAATTCAAATAAAGGACCATTGATGATTAAAACGCCCTCTTGGACTTCAATAACACTGGATGTGGTGTATTCGCTAGAATCACCGTAATCATCAATCGCCTTAACGCGGTATGTTACAGTGCCCCATTCCGCTCCAATAGTATCAGAATATGTTAATGCTGTTCCAGTATATATTTGAGTGAACGGACCACCATCAACCCTATGCTCCAACACATAAGACGAAATTGTACCGTCGCTGTCCGTAGAAGCTCCCCAAGTTATCGTGGCACTTTCGTTAATTACTACATTAGTTGCTTCAATGCTTCCAGGTGCCGAAGGTGGATAGTTGTTAATGATCGTAACCATACTACTTGTAGTATATTCAGATTCTTCACTGTAAGAATCAACGGCTTTAACACGATAACGAACGCTATTTATTCCGGCAGGAGCCGTATCGGCAAACGAAGTTACATTATCACTTAAAACTTGTGTCCACGGTAAAGCCTCGTTTTGACTACGCTCTAAAATATAATGTGTTACATTGTTATCATAGTCAGATGCGATAGGCCAAGATACGTTGATACTTGTGCCTTTATAGGCGCTAGACGGAACCGTGATACTTGCTGGCGCAGATGGTGGATAATTATAAATAACTGTAACAACACTACTTGTTGTGTATCCAGACGATTCATTACCAGCATCAACCACTTTTACACGATATTGAATTGTATTTATATCAGCAAGTGGTGCTGTATCAACATAAGTAAGTGCATTACCACTAAATATTTGTGTCCAAGAAGAACTTCCATTTTGACTACGTTCCAGTATATACTTCGTAATATTTCCCTCTGCGTCATAAGCTGCGGGCCAAGAAATATTTATACTAGAACCTTTGTATACACTTGTTGGAACATTAACACTTGTCGTAGGAGAAGGTGGTGTGTTCCAAAAAATTGTATATACACCGCTGCTATCGGGAGAATCACTTACTTTCAAAGTAGAAGATACATTTATGGCTGGTCGAAGTCCATCATTTCCCATTGCTATTGGGTGTGTAGTTACTTTATTTTCAGAAGAATCCCAATAACCATAATAAATACCATCATCAGAGTGTTTTGTCCGTAACATCCATACAGGATCATTATTATAGTATTTAGGATACTTTGATATAAGTTGTGGGGTAGGTGTTGATTTTATGGTAGTACCTTCACCCAAAAACCAAGCTAGTGTTGAAATTCCATGTATAGCTTCTCCGTTCCAATCTCCATTCATATCAACTTCTTTTCTTGCTAAAAGGAATACTTTATCTGAAAGAACTGTAAATGCGCCCTCAAGAGGTGAATAAGAACATATCACATCAGTTGTTAAAATAGACGAAAGAAAATTGGACGAGAATGTTGTAAGAAATCCGGGTTCGTTTTCATAACTATAATCGTAATTACTCGGTTCGAAATCTCCCAGCCATCTATATGTATTCGCCAAAGATGGAGGGGCATCATATGTGTACTGTGGTGTGTACCATGATGTTCCAGATTTATTTAACCATTGGCGAATATTTGAATATTCATATTTACTATTTCCACGTTTTTGTTGATAGCTATTTGGATTATTTGGTTCATTTGCATCAAATACACAATATTTAATTATATTGTCCGAAAGTAAAGTAATAGAATTTGCAGGATATCCAGAATGATTTTTGTCTACTATACGCCAAACAATAGGTGCACCGTAATAAGTTGTTCCGTTATCTCTAACTTTTGCGCCAACAGGAAGATTGCTTATTGGTTGCGGCATTATTTATTTCCTCCCTTATTCAAAATCATCAATTATAAGCCCATAAAGCGAGTTACTTAACCTAGAAACAACCGGAATATTTGTTTCTGTTTCTACAAACCCACCATTGGTAGACATTTGAAGTTTATGAATAATATCCGTTAAGACTTGTCCATGATCGATTAAAATAGCACTAGCAACTGTTTGAGGAAAAATGGGTGAACCTAAATTATCTTCAAAAGTAACAACCATACCACCGTCAGGGAAAGGAATATTTTGGACGGTATATTTATACTCTTGAATATCAGAGATAAATCCAGACGAAATTACTTGAACTTTAATTACATTGATACCGCTTTTTACGGTTCGGATGTCAATAGGAACTGAATATTCGGTATTTGTGTAACCTACATCCGTATAAAATTTTTCGTAACCATTAAGAGTTACTAGAATATCAAGTAAGTATGGAGTAGAATCGCCTGTAACTTTTACTTCAAACTTAAAGTCAAAAGACTTCGTTTGTTCTCCCATGTCGTTTAACGGGCCAGCTATATATAACTTTCCTTCTTGAACAATTTCTGTATTGCTTTCTTTATATGTCGATTCCCCACCTTTATTATCAATAGCTTTAACCCGGTAGGAAATTGTAGCCCATTCACTAGAAGCTGTTTCAGAAAAAGTTAAAAGAGGACCGTTATAAACTTCTTCATAATCAGTTTCATTAACGCATCTTTCAAGTACATAAGATACGATTGTACCATCACTATCTGTCGCGGCACCCCAAGTAATCGTAATATTTTTGTTGACAACAATGTCGCCGATTGTAATACTACTTGGAGCACTTGGTAAGATGTTATGGGAAATCGTTACCGTGTCGCTTTCAATATATGCAGATGCATAATTTTGCGTATCATATGCACACACACGATAGGTAACAGTTGTCCAATTAGTTTTTGCAGTATCGGTGTAACTTGTAGATGCTCCGTTATAAACAGATTCCCATTCCAAATTGTCAACTTTTCGTTCTAACCTATACCCGCCAAAGTTATTATCTGTATCAGAACTTTCTCCCCATGTTACGTTATATTCTTCTAATTCAGCAATGGCATCTGGAATCGTGATTGAAGCAGGAGTAGAGGGGGCTGTATTTTTTTGTACAGTAACAGTTAAACTAGTTTGATAATCCGATTCAGCATTTTCGGTATCATAAGCCTTAACACGAAACGTCAAATAATTCATGTCAGTTGTAACTAACATGGTTGTGCTCGTTTCAGAACCTTTATAAATTTGGCTCCAAGAAACACCCGCATTTATGCTCCGTTCTAAGATATATCCAGCCAGTGGACTATTATCATCATCCGTAGAAGCTGCCCACGAAATTGTAATCGTAGTACCGCTTAAAATGCTGCTGGGTATGTTTATTGTAGATGGTGTAGAAGGTGCTTTATTGATTGTAATTACATCATCATCGTCTACATTCGTATTAGATGGTACTATGAATGTTGGACGTGCGCCAAAACTACTTGTGGATGGGGACATACCATAACTACCAACACTGGTTATACTCCAAACATTACTATCATTAGATGTGGTCATAGAACGAATTGCCCAGCTTGTGGCAGTATTATTAAATTTTGCAATTCGCATCGAGTTAGCTGAACTACTTGTACCAGTTGTAAAATAATCTAACTTAGAACCGTCGATTGGGATATCTTCATTATTTCCTTGAGATAAACCAATTTCATATCCAGAAAGTAAGAATACCTTCCTAGATAAACCATTTTCACCAGTTTGAGTAGTTCCTAAACCACCATTAGAACGATACGGAATCTTAACTTGCTTAATAATTTCTTGAACATCGGCATCTAATAAATCAAAAAATGTACTATTTAACCATGTATCAATAGAAGAAGTCTCATATTTATTAGAAAGAGTGTTATTCCAAACTCTCATTTCATAAATATCTTTTAACATAAGCCACGTTCCGTTACACGATTCATCATATAACGTAGATGGTCTGCCTTGATGCACAATTACAAAATCCTTCAAAGTACCATTTATATTAGTTTTTATAACACTACCAACTGGCTTTGTGCTTAAAGCTGCGGTTGCCATCTATTCACCAACCTTCTCACTTAATAAGTCCGTCGTTTCATAGCATATAATTTAGATTCAATTCGACTTGTAATAGGAATACTTTCATCCATCAATACAAATCCACCAACATCGTTTAGTTCTTTATCTAAAATTTCAAAATTTTCGTTGAGCACTGTAATATCTGGTGGAGAATCATCAAGCTCAATCGTTACCAAATTGAAATTTGGCGTTCTTTTTGCCATGTAAAAAACTCCTTTTTAATCTAACTGAATTTATGCAAATTACGTTTATCCCTATGTTGGAATGTTTCGTATTATTCTTTCCAACTATTCAGATTATTTTTAACGTCTCTCCAAGTAGCATATTTTCTGGTTACATTTAATTGTAAATGAGCAGGTACACGCCTTAAAAGCTCGGATTCAATTTCTGGAAATGAAACGGTTCTATCACCAGACGGAGTATTTATTTCAACATAAATACAACTATCTTTGAAATGAGAAGCACTAGAATATCCGCTCATTGTTCTAACGAGGTTATCAATACTGTTTGAATTTAGTTTGAATGCGCTTTGTAAGCGGGCGGTTATTGTCTTTCTACGATCTGCCAATGTGCTATCATCACTTGGTACAATTCCCAATGCTCTTTCCCACTGAATAACTCTTTCTTCACCCATAGTTGTTAAGAAAGCGTCATTAAAAGAAAGATTAAAATTGCATTTCAAAAAATCAATTTCAAAGCCCATGGCATTCACAAGTGCTTGATATTCCTTGATAATTTTAATTACTTCTGGATAGTAACTTAGCATTTCGTAACCATGATACGGTTGATCTGTTCTGATAAAATTTGTAATCACATCGATTATATATTGATTGTTGGTGTTGATATCGACAATAACTCCGTCAATCGCAGTAAATTCAATGGATACAACTGTATCGTCTGTGAGAGACGGTATTTTATCAGTAAAGTACCATCTTAAGTCCGGTTGTTCCATTAAATAATATGTTTTACCTTGATTAGAAATAGAAATGTAAGTCAATCAATTCACCACCGTAATGGTAAGATTCCCAAGTGACGGGATTTCTTCTTCTCCCAGCACAACATCACTTGTATCATCATTTACAAGCACGTCTGTGACATTGGCAATTCCATCTGCCCCAAGGATTGTTGCCGCGATACCGATGTAACTTACGATGGTGCTGTTATAGGCTAAATTGCTTAGATATGCCTCAATGGCTGGTTGAATTGAAGTGTAACTTATATATCCTTCTTTCAAAGAAACCTTAGCCGAAATGTTAATGGGAACGACAGTAGAAGTAACAACGGATACAACGGCACCAATAGGAGCTACCCCATTACCCATACCTTCGCTATGAGGGTCCAAGTATGTTTGAAAGTTCTCAATTAACTCTTGGGAAGCCTCACCATTAGACGCGCTTAAAATCGAAACTTTCACTGTGTTTGGTCCATTCCATCTTGGAAATATTTTATAATTACCGATTCCGGGATATTCGGCACACCAATGTTCATACTGTGCCACATTTCCATCAACGGCTTTATTACCAACGTAATCTAAATAATATTGTTCTATAAATGCCTCGGAGGCTTCGTTTTCTCCTTCAATTAAACAATCAACAATGGAAGCATATTGTAATCCAGTTGGAGAATCATTTATTGGTGTTAGTTCACCCGTCAAATCATTTGGGGCGCTACCAGTTGTTTCACACCGTAAGGAATACTGATAATGTCCCGTGGTTCCAGAAGTACCAAGCGCCTCAACGACAGTATAGTTATATAGGTCTAAATTCCACCTAGAACCGATATCAACCAATACATTAAACTCGCCTAAAAATAATCCGGCACTAGCTTCAAAGACAGTAATATCAATTCCCTGTTCCAAACACCGTTGAAGTTTACCTGTTCTGCTCGCGGTTGAAATATAAGTTTCGTTTCTAAAGTTATCAAGTTCAGTATAAGCAATCGCAAGTTCAAGCGCGGAGGGGGCCAATGCGTCATAGATCATGGAACCCTCTCGAATATCAATTTGTGGATACTTGTCTTTGATTCCTTCCAACATACGATTCAATAAAAACTCATATGTCATATCTTCATACACTTACACATTTACCTCCATTTCCGCATTAAATTCTCCCTCGGTTGTTTTTACTAAAAACGTAACAAATAGTTTTTTTCCATTTTTAGTAAACTCAAATTCACTGACGCTTGTAATTCGATCATCTTGTAATAACGCTTCTTCGATTCGCGTCTTTAATGTTGGAATCACATATCCCATATCTCGCCCGAATAAATCTTTTAATTCGATTCCGTAATTCCAAGAATAGATTGGAAACACATAACGTTCTGTACTCAAAACTAAATAAACGGCCTGACGCATAGCTTCTAAGCCATCCGTATAACCGCTTACTCGGTCCTTATCTACAATGATTTTATGGGTATTAGTTGGGATTTCAATTTCTTCTAATGTTTGATTTAATTGGGCTATATTTGGAATCAAGAACCATCACCAACTTTATCAAACACGATATATTGTTGACCGCCTTGGACGCGGCCCATAATAACGTAATCCCCTGTTTTTAACCCGTTATGAATTTTAATCCTATGCTGTCCAGTCACTTGATGTGTATGAGATTCATACGCAGCTTCACCAGAACCTCCGCCACTTTCGCTTGTAATCCACGGGGACAATAATGTTATACGTGTTTCATAATCGGTGCATTGTCTTGCAACTTTGATTTGGCCCGCGTTTTCATAAATAATAAGATTCGGTGTGATTTGAATTACAAGCGGGTTGACACCTGTCACAGTACCAAATACAAGGTTTACTGGTTTACTGTTTTCTACCGCATCTAGCCCGGCTTGCTTCATTACGTCAATTAGTCCAGAAGCCACGTTAATCACCCCACGTTCCAGAGATTGTTAAATTCATAGTATAATAATCATTCTTAAATTTATGTACGGCCTTTTCTACCAGCATATAATTTGAGGTTACAATATCACCCAAATCAAGTTGTACAACGATTAAGGAACCTGCTCGAACAGATGTATCACCAAACGCATTTTCGATTGTTAGTTCACGGGTTTTTTTATTATAAAGTTTTAATAATGCCTCGGCTTTGGATTGCCCAATACTAGGAACTTTTACTTCTTCAAAGTATTGTAATAAACCCCATTGTTGTATTGTAGAAGCATCACTTGCGACGAATGGAATACGATCATTTGTTTCTTCATCGACGTAATACAATACAATTTTGTTATATGTTTCATCATCAATACTGGAAGTATAAGTAAAGTTTTCTGCCGTATCTTTGTCTATCAAAATATTAGTAGTCATGTTCGATATATTTTTAAGTTGTAATTTTCCAAAATCATCATATAAAATATACAACTCACCAGAGTTTGTTAATGTTTCGTCTAGTGCGTCCAAAATAATATCAAAAAGACTAATGTTTTCTTCAATTAAAGATGGAATAACATATCCCGTATTTTCCATATCTCCGGGTTGTATTCCAAAATCATCACATACAGATTTAATAATTTGAGTTGCCGTTTTATTCGTAAACACATACGTAAACTTGTTTTGTAAATATCTCATTTGATCGTATGCGGTGACTTCAATATGGTGTTCTTTTTGGCGTTTTTTCTTAAATACGTACCCGAAGAACACATTTTTTCCGTTGTACAAAAAGCGCACCGGGTCCCCCTCGCTAAAATCTAACGTTTGATCTTTTATGACCGTAAACGTTAATTTAGAGGGGGAGCCAGAGCGCTCTTGTTCTAATTGTATTTCATCTTCCACAACCGGATAATATAAAGTATCTCCATGCTGTATAGTTAATTCAAAAACATTATTATTAGCCATCTTACCACCTTATTTCGCTGGTAAAACTATTTCAGTTCCCGGAAATATCCAATGCCCATTACTAGAAGATTTTAACCCACGTTTCTTAGCAGTATCTTCGATAACGCTTTTATTAGCCGCATAGATATCTCGCCAACGAGAACTATCACCATAATGCCGTTGAGCAATAGTATACAAGCGATCTCCACTTTTAATAACATAAGTAGTTTGAGTTACCGTTTGTTCGGTTCTTGTGTTGGTAGCTTCTGGAACTTTATGTACTTGATTTCCATTAGAAACCTTTACTGTTTTTGTCCCATAGCTTTTATATTGTTTTAACTCAAACTCTATTAAAACATCGTCCCCTTCTTCCCAATCCTCATTCAAGGTAAAGGATTCTAGGGCCATTGTTAAATTTGTATCCCAAGTCACAACACCGCTTGGGGTTGTTCGAGATACGATATAGATAAAAGGTTTTTTATTCTCTTTAAGTTCCTTTATTGCCGAATAATAAGAATCGAAACTATTCACTTGTGGGGCGTATGGATAATTACGCATTGGGAATCTGGCTTCAAACGAAACCTCAATTAAGGCGGGGGATTTCAAAATGTTAATCTCCCCGCCGTTAATTAGGTCTACGGTTTCGTTTTTTGAACCAACAGTAATTGTCAAAGACGGCGGCGCAATAGGAAGTTTCATACCGTCTATATAAAAATTATACCCGTTATACACGATGCAAAACCTCCTTATTACGCATAATGTACACCGTTTGCTAACACTTGAAGTTCTTCTGTTAATGTATTTTTCAGATGTGTTACAATGCCATCCAAATCAGTTGTGCCATTTATCTGGTTACTATTATTCATTTCAACGCGGATTTCAGCGGTTGTAAATTTATTGATAGCTTCCATTTCGGCAATCTGACGAAGATATTTCAAATCTTCTTCGGTAAGGTCCATAGACTTGGATATATCGGAAGTATCTTTTCCAATTCCACCAACGCCTTTTCCAATATCATCAAGAGCAGAGCTAGTCGGAGTATCAATCCCATAGTCACCAGCCCCAATCGTGCTTTGTGGAATTTGCAGGCTTCCGTAGTTATCCATAAGCCCGCCGATTGCGTTCCCAAAGAAATCTGTTACACCAGGTATGATATTATCCAATCCAACTTCAATAGAATTTTTAAGATCGCCGCCAACTTGATAACCTTCTCCTATAGCATCCGCATAAGACAATCTATCAAATTGTAATTGGCTTTTGTCAAAATCTTCAACAAATACTTCTGGCGTGAAGGTTTTATTATACCAACTATTCATTCCGCTGCGCCAGCTTGAAATGGTTCCAGCCATGTTACTTCCAAAAATAAAGTCAATGGCCGAAGCAATGCTTTCTAATACGCCAAGCACAATGTCAGCTAAATCAAGAAACACTCCGATAATGGCCGCAATGGGGTCATTAAATAAATTTCCTAAGAAGTTAGCAAACATTGCCCACGCATTCCAAATTACTTCGATGAAACCTAAAATAAGTTCCCAAGCTGCACCAACAACGTTAAATAAAACTGCTCCAATGCCATAAACCCCAGCCATAAATTGTTCTGTAAATGCAAAAAATAATCCAGCGAGAAGCAAGATCAATCCCATAACGATGTAGAATGGGGAACCCATTATTATACCAGCAATTAAAGCAACTCCAGCTAATACAAGGAGTGCAGTCGCAAGCGTTTCACAACTGATTCCAACTATGGAAAAATAATATATCAAAGCCCCAATCAACGCTAAATATACAAGTAACGTAGCGTGATTTGCTACGAATGCTGCGAGCATGGTCCACAGTTTAGAAATAAGGTTCGCAATAGCTACTCCCGCTAAAACAAGAATGATTCCAGTGAGGGCATTAAATAGCGGTTGTAACATGGACCAGTTATTATAAATCCATGTAAATGCATTATTAAATTGGACGGCAACCCAATTAACAACTGCACCAATTACATACAATGCGTCGGTCAATGACTGGATAAAGGCTTGAAACGCCTGATTATTTCCAATTTCCCTTAATGTCTCTAAGAATGGTCTAAAGGCATTAACCGCATCATTCTTAAACTGTGTCCACATTTGGCTGAAAGTCATATTCTTACGAATATATTCAAAGGCTTTTTCGGTTTCACCTTCCATATTCAATACGGCGGCAACCACCATGTCAGAAGTAATAAGTCCTTCCGAACCTAATTCTTTCAAAGATTTAGTTGAACCTAAAACCTCTTGGGCAAAATCTTCAATGGCTTTCGCCGCTAATGGGGCACCTTCACGAACAGAACGAAGTTCGTCGCCTTGAAGAACACCGGAGCTTAACGCCTGTACTAACTGATACATGGAGCTGGACATTTCTTGAGCACTTGCACCACTAATAGCATACGCCTTAGCCATGATTTCTTGAAACTTAATGGCGTTATTAACCTGTTGCTCGGATGTATCTCCGAATGCATCACCCGCCAAAGTTACAGATTTGGCGACATTATTCATCATAGAGGTATAGCCACTAAAAGAATCTTGTGCCGCTGCAAAAATCTTATCCAGTGTTTCAGCCGAAAACTGTTCGGCGGCTCCAATATCCATTCCAGCGTTAGTACCGTAGGTTACAAATTTATTATTAGCAGAAGTCATAGTATCGGCGGTATTTATCATTGCGCCAGTTCCCATAACTCCCAAGTAGGTGGAGGCCAAGCGTCTTAACTTAGATATTAAAAGGTTAGTTTGTTTTGCACTACTATTCGCCGCATTCCCAATATCACGAACTTCTTTTTCCACATTGTTTAATCTGGAATCAACCGATTCTAATTTATCAAACGCGGCTTGCAATCCATTCACTGATTTGGAAATTTTATCTAGTTGACTAGATGCTTTATCGACGATTTTAATAGTAGTTTTTACTTGCCCCATTATCTCACCTACCTTTCTTAAACTAAAAGAAATAAAGAAATAAAGAAATGAGGTAAGGACAATTATGCCCTTACCTCTTTTTTCGTGCCTTTCGTGTACTAGATTTTATTTTTTGTTGCTGCTCTTTTTCAGCATCAGTTTTGATCTGAATAGCAGCACTAATAAATGCTAGTTCTTCTCGGCTAAGTTTACAAACTTTTGACGGGGGCCAATGAAACTTATGTAAACAATAATAAGCAATATTGGATTCAAAGTCCCCGTCATTGATTAGTTTTTTGCGTCATCTACAAGCTCTTCCATTTCAACATCATAGCCATTGACTTCAAGAACCTTAGCTTTATATTCGGTGTATTCGCCAGAGTTTAATAACTTCTTTAACAGAGCTTCGGCGCTCTTAACACCATAATCATCTTGAAGTTCAGCGGAATTGAGATTCGGAAAAACCGTACACATAGCACACAGTTTTGCAGAATACTTGTCAACATCCAATTCAGCAGTTCGCTTACCACGCTTACCAACAATGGTTTTGGTACATTCTTTCCTAAGCAATTCATCGACATCGGTTTCAATGACCTTGATCTCCCATTCAATGGGTTTCTTTTTAGCGTCAACAAATCGCTTAGACGCAATAAACTTTACATTTTCAACCGGAAGTGCATTCGCCTTGAGAAACATGGATAAATCAGACATAATATTACCTCCCCATTTTATTTTTGATTATTAAAGCATTCCATCCATATCTGTGAAGCTCTCTGGAATCTCAAAACGTTCTGCGGTAAAATCAATGCTTTCAGTTAATGTATCATCACTGTCAGCATCGAACGCAGCTAACGTAACGTTATCGAAGTTACAATCATACAGAATGATTGTTTGTCGCCCAACATCAGTAGCGGTAGGGTCGGCGTTGGTGATCTGCATATCGAAATAAACATCTTCACCAGTTTCTTGGAAACGATACGCCAGCTTTCTCCAAATAGAAGTATTTAAGTGGAACTCCGCACTACCAGTGATGGAACTACCAGTAGACTTGTGGCCCTTATTACTCCGACCTAAAATTGGAATTTCGGCCTTTTCCTTTTCAAAAGTAACTTCCACGTTAATGGCAGACATGAAATTATACCGCTCACCATCGATTGTAATATAGCATTCAGCAAGTTTAGCGGAAACTGCATTACGTGGATGCATTGTGATAGCAGCCATCTATTTCACTCCTTTACTGAACAACAATGGTCATATACAAATGGCTCATTGCATTAACAGGATTAACAACATCATTAACTACAATCGACTTTTTAGTTTCGCCTTGTTCGACCGTAACATTGGCCGAATCGAAGTTCTGAATGGCGCGAATTGTCTGCAACTGATTATGATGCTTCACGATATCAGCCCACAAACTGATTCGACCAGAACTATCATTAGGAATCTTACCAAGATACTTAGTATTAAATAACTTGGCAATGTCGTTAGCGATCTGGTCTACAACGCGAATGGTTTGATTGTTCTTGAAATCGTCGCCCTTTTCCACGCTTGTTGTGGTTAAAGAATTGATATCCTCTAATACGCATACATCACCATAGACTAAGTGGAAAACAAACTCACCATTTTTAATGCAATCTTCAAGGGCGCTTTGAGATTTATTGCAGATAACGGAATAATTACCGTCATACTTCATGTTGGTGCAACTCGCATTGACTTCGCACCCGGCTTCTGCACCAGCGACCCAAGCCACGAGCGCATGAGGGTCAGCGCCAGCATCGGAAACCGTGCTAACAACGTTAATGATACCTTCGTAATCAACATCCGCACCAGTCTGATTATAAACCACAAGCTGACACTTTTTACCATAAGTATCACGCCAGAGCTTAATGTTTTGAATGTAAGATTTGACATCTTCGGGTTCATTTGTATAAGCGGCCAACACATTAAACTCATAGGATTCAAGGGCGAGACAAATATCATTGACAGTTGGCTCACTAATAGCGCTAACCCCATCCGTAACGGTAAGCCCTGTTGCCCCACCAATACTTTCTAAAGCCGTCTTAACGGCCGCGTCTAACGGGGTATTGGTAATGGAGGTAAGTGTGATTGTCGCACCAGACGGAATAACAGTTGCAGAATCATCTTCCCAATCGGTCGCTTCGCCATTGATATCCAAAGTAAACAGGCTAGAAAGCGTTTTGCTATCAACGGTCATTTGGCCAAGTTGAGTTACAGTAGTGGTATCACCAGTAATAACTAAACCAGTTGTTGGTGTCGTACCATCTAACGTGAATTTCACAATCGCCGGAGTACCTTTATCCGAATAGGTATTAAAAATGTACGCTGTAGTAGCATGCTTAAAGACTTCGTTCAATGTCCGGGTTGTGTTCTCCGGAAGATCGGAACCCAAGATTGTATCAGGAGATTGTAAATATTCTACGTTAGTAATCTTAATGACTTCCCCAGCAGTATCCGCATTTAACGGAAGTGGAATCGCAACCATTCCTCGCGCACCTACCGAGGATGTAGCCTTAGAAGTGCTTACCACATTGATATAAGCGCCGGGTAAGATTTTATCCTGCGTTATAAAAATGCCGCCACCAAGCATAAAATCATCCTTTCTTAAAATTTATGGACGTGGAATAGGAGCATAGTTTAATTCTCCATCTTCCATGTAAACTAATTCTTGTGTCTTATACATCGGATATTTATAAGTGATAAAAAACTGTAAAACACCATCCACTAATTCCCACGACATATCATATCCGAGAGTAGTTACACCACTTCCAAGATTTAAGTATTCAAGGGCATTCCAAAGACGTTCAGCAATCGAATAACAATCTCGGTTGACATCTGCCACAGTAGTTTTATCTGTGAAATAGTGAATCACTACGGGGGATGTTTGAATATATCGAATGGCATTAGTAGATCGAACCATAGGATTTAATAACCCAACAACAAAGCAGGGTTTTTTTACGTTTTGTTCTATTTCTTCAAAGTAATAACGGTAGTTATCGCCAAACTCGTTATGGAGAGCTACCGTAAGACTATCAATGATATTTGTGGTCATTTGAACCTTAGTAACCCTCCTTTAATCACTTAATGTTTTTGTCAACCACTCGTTAAGTCTACTTGAAAGATTTGCGTCGAGTTTTCCGTTTTGCCAAATATTTTCTGTTTTGCGCACAAAAAATCTTCCGTATACCCATCCACTAGAATCAGGAACTTTTGCGTTTTTTACAGGCCAAGGGCCTCCATATTGGTTATACGAAAAATGTCCTTTTTCTACCCAGCTCGCGTATTCGGTAGTATTAACAAGGTCTACGGTCCATCCATCAGAAGTATCACGAACAACAATTTTTGGATTATCTTTAAGCCATTGCTCTTTTAACCTTCCTGTATCAACAGGTGTTGATTCAATCAAGTCTTTCAGCATAAGTTCACAAGATTCAACAATAGCTTGTCTAATCCAATCGTCGTTATCAATCAAGCCAGATAAATTTTTTTGAAGTTTAGTAAGATCACTAGCATCAATTTCAATATGCATTACTAAACTTCCTTATCCAACGCAATGGTGATCTCTTGATGATTGGTATACACGGCTGGCTCGCTGGTTCTTTTATACGTATTAACAACACCATTATGTGTAACTTCGAGTAATGAACCAGCCTTGATTTTAATATCTGGTCTAATGAATAATTTAGTACGCTGGGCTACTTGTGCCAAACCACTTTCTAAACTCGTTAAATTTGTAACTTGTTCAGTATAAAAAGAGATACGACATGGTTCGTTTTGATATACTGCAACTGGCTTTACCGTAGTTTGAAAATTATTAGGGTCCGTAACCTCTTGATACTCATAAATAGTAACACTATCACACCATAAACGAGATAAAATATCATTTTTAGGAATAATATTAACAGCTGCCATAGTGTTACCACCTTAACTTTCGCCACTGTGATATCCACTTGTCGTATCCCCGCTGCATATAGTTTACTAAACTATTAAATCGGTTTTCGGGAGTATCAGCATCGGATTCATTACCAAATGTAATTTGTGTATCCCCCTCTTTAATAGTTTTAATAAATGCATCGTAGTTAAAACCATCTAATAACCCAGCGTTTTTCTGTTTCATCAGATATTCGGAACATACTCTATCAATAATGCGCTTATCCAAAATATTTGGAATTTCGGTTCTATCGGAGAAATTACAATAGTTGACGGTATAATCCAAGATTAAATCAAGCTCAAATTGAACTACATCACGATCATTTTCTTCAATAGTAATTCCAAGCTGACCTAATCTCGAAATAACTTGTTCTACCGTAACCATATAATCACTCCTTTACTGTTTCATTTTCAAGTTCAGCTTTCATAGCTTTTGCTTTTTCAAGCAGTTTTTCCCGGTCACGGGTATTACCAATGTAACCGCCTTTGCCAATGGATTTCATATACTCTTTAAGCTCGTTAATGGTCATGAGTTCAAGAGGCTTAATCGCTGGCGTTTCCTCTGGCGCATTTAGCGATTCATCTTCTATGGTATAACCGTGTGTTCTAAACCATTCAATTTTCCAGAGATCATCCGTTCGACCAACCCCGTTACTGAATAACGTATTGGCCCGAATACCATTGAAACCGGGGATTTTAGTTTTGATAATCAAAGTTTATTTCCCCTTTGTCATATGTCAAA
>CALUYR010000293.1 GCA_944325045.1 Candidatus Gastranaerophilales bacterium | reverse complement strand
CATCACGCACAAGTGGGGGCAGGAGACGCTGACGTATATCACCGACCTGCTCACGGACCTGCAGGGCGGAGCGCCGAGAAAGCAGCGATTCCAGCTCTCAAGCGGCATAGAGAAGCTCTGGTCGAATTACATCTCCGCCATCTTCGGCGCCAACCCGAGCATAGTCATAAAGCAGCTCGGCAGCATACCCCTCGGCGGGGCATAGCTCGGCATCGGCAACAAACCGTCTCTTGCTCAGCTCGCGAGCATAGACCGGGAGCTCATTGGCAAGTACACCTCTGAGCTCAACTGGCGGCTCATGGGCTACGCCACGCCGGAAACCCGGCAGCTCAAGGAGCATCCAAACTGGACGCAGCGCAACAGCTTCTTCCGCACGGTGTTCGGCGGCGGCGCTATCACGGGTATGGACGGCTGGGCGGCGAGCACGCTCTGGCCGTGGGCCGAGAACAAGGTCCGCAAAGAGCACCCCGAACTTGAACTCGGCACGCCGGAGCAGATCGAGGCCGGACAAAGCCCGTTCTATAAGAAAGTCGCGCAGGAGTTCAACGACGCCGTTTCCCGAAGCCAGTCCATGTCCGACACGCTGCACAACTCTTCGATGCGGCGGGCGGATAATCTCGTTCTTCGGACGTTCACGATGTTCAAGAGCGACAGCGCGCAGACGTATAACACAATCCGGCAGAAGATAGGCGAGGCGCAGTATTATAAGCGCGTCGGCGCGGAAGGGCGCGCTCAGCGAGCGGCTCGGATAGCTATCGGCACAGCGTTCCTTGCCTTCCTGCTCAATGCGGCCTGGGGCTCGGCGGTAAACTTCCTAATCAACATGTGGAAGTACAAGGGCAAAAACTATCGGGACGACGAGGACGAGCTCACGGCCGAAAGCGTCATAAAGGCTATGGTCTTTGACATGATAGGCAGCCTGGGCGGCGTGGTCGTCGGCGGCGAAGAGACCGCGGATATTATCGGCAACATAGTGAGCGGCGAGCGGTGGTACGGCATAGATGCGCCCGGCATCGAGCAGCTGAACAACACGCTTGAGAGCGTCCTTAACAGCGGCAACAGCATAAAAGACCTTGTGAGCGAGGCGGCAAATATAGCGTCGCAAGGCGGGGATGTGGGGCAGTATTTCGCAGAGCACAGCGCAGAGATTATCAACGGCGTCAAGGAGGTCGCCGAGACCTTCGCCATGTACGTCCCCGGCCTGCCGGTTTCCAACGTCGAGGCCTATGTACTGGGAGCTCTGCGGTGGATCTCGCCCGAGCTTGTAACGGCCTATGAGGACGCGCTGAGCACTCCGAACAAGCAGGGACTGGACGGGCTCGAGGGCGACGCGCTCACGACCCGCGTCAAGGACATACTGCTCGGGCGCGTGGCCGAACTGAGCGACGAAATGGCCGAGCGGCTCGCCAAGCTCTACGCCGACGGATACACAGGCGTCGTGCCGTCGAGCACTCCGACACAGATTACGGTTGACGGCACGTCATACGAGCTGGACGCCTACGCACAGCAGGTGTATAATAACGTCTGGTCGGATACCATGGGCGCGTCACTCGATGAGCTCATAGCGGCTCCGGAGTTTCGCAGTGCCAACCGTGCGCAGCAGACGAGCATGATTAAGAAGCTGTATAGCTATGCTGATGCGACGGCGCGCGACGAGGTGATAGACGCATATAGGCCGGCCGACTGGGTGGCCGAACTAGACGAGGATCTCGCGGCCAGCGGCTCTCTTTCCGAGAGGGCGATATATGACGTTCTGGCCGACGGTATGTCCAGCACCTTCGACAAGCTCACGGACGCCGGACTCAGTAACGAGCAGGCGCTGGATGTCGCAGAAAATATAGCCGGACTCGGCGAGGACGCGACGACGCTTGAGCAGTACATGGCTGTGGCGCGGATGCCTATCAGCGAGTTTGAGAAGGAACTCGCGCTGGAGGGTATCATGACCGAGAGCGCCTTTGCAAAATACAGCGCGGCGCGCGAGGCCGGGATTGACACCTATGAGTACTGCAATTTCCTCGACACCATCGACGGCTACTCCGGCGACGGGAGGCAGGAGCGGGTCTGGGCGTACATCGACTCGCTGCCGCTTACGAGCGCGCAGAAGGATGCGCTGCATCTGGCGGCGGGATATAGGGACACGACGCTGTACAAGACGCCGTGGCATAGGTGATATAGAAATAGGTCAGTCTTTACTAAAAGACTGACCTATTTATAGGTTTGGGGGATAATTAAAAATCCTTGAGAGTCAGGGTGAGGTGAAAGTCATGGGGTTTGGTTTTCTTGGGCTTGGTGTAGGTTATCCTGCCTACTATGCCCTTGAGCAGCAGGTTCTTCTCTGCGGCGGAGAGGGTGGGGTATAGCTTCAGGAGATTTTCGAGCGCGGCTGCGGGTTTCCTCGGGTCGCGCTGTTTTGCTTCCTCGAGCTTTTCCTGAACTGCATCCCGGCGCTTCATCAGAGCGTCGCGTTCGGCCGCGGCCGCGGCGAGGCGGGTGCGGAACGTAGGGCGGTCGTAGGTGCCATCCTCTAAGAATTCATACAGGCGCGGGATCCTCGCTTCTACTTTTGCGAGTTCCTTTACCGCAAGCTCGAGAGCGGCTTCTATGGCTTCGGTCTCAGGCTCGAGGCCGTTACGTATCATGAGCTTCAGGCCGTCAAGGGTCTCGCGAAGCAGCTCGCAGACGGCCTCCTCCACATACTCAAACTTCGCGCCTGCACAGCAGCCCTTCGTATTGCAGAGCAGATACGGGCCGCCATTCATCTTCATGAGCTGCATGTTATGGCCGCACT
>CALUYR010000292.1 GCA_944325045.1 Candidatus Gastranaerophilales bacterium | reverse complement strand
ATAATGGCAATCAATTTCTTTGAGAATGTTTTCATCCATACTGTAATTCTATCACAATATTTTTAATTTAGGGGACTAGTTGGGGACTAATTTTACGAAAGGGGACTATAGATTTCGGCAAGTTACAGTATTAAATTGTATCTAAACACACTTAAAAACAAGACTTTTGACAATTTACAACAGGTTACGGAAATTATAGAGATGGGTTCGAATCCCACCTCCTCCTAATAAAAGCGGGCTGACATTTGTCAGACCCGTTTTTATTTTGTGTGGTGAGGGTGAGAAGCCAGCCTTTTAGTGGGGTGCGCGAACGAGCTGAGGCTGGAGCGTTTTTGTTTGAGTGCGATGAAATCGCAGAAAACAAAACGCGGAATTGCCGTTAAATGCGAGTGAGCAAGACCGAATCCACCTCTTCCTCCATTTAGAAAGCCCGAGCCACAAAGGTTTCGGGCTTTTAATATTATATACCATGTGCATTCTGTGAACACTATTTATATTTTCTCGTGCGCATTGAGTGTATTAAACCAGACATTTCAATCCTGTACGGTTAAAATGATTTTACCCTGTAAAGTAACGTAGGTCGGATTTACTAACCCGACAATAATTAATTGGCAGGCTGAAGTTTTGGAGTGGAGCTATCTCAACTTTACCCCCAAATAGTTAAACTATCTGAACTAAATAATCAAACCATCTGTTCTTTTACGATAATGAAGAGTATATTTTACATAGGGCAGATTGTGCAATTATTTCGGGCAACCGGCTTTTGTCGTGGGTTTGAGGGGTAGGAAATAATCAAACCTTTTGATATTCGGTCAGATTAGTCTTTTGCTGGTCAGGGCAGTGTTTAGTAAAACCGACCTAAAAACTATCTTTTGTTAATTTGTGCTGACTTGATATAAGCAAAATCTTTTTGTTTTAATTTAGAATCTCTTATATCTATACTTCCGCCGATAGATTCAATATTTCTTAAATCTGTTATGTGTGATTTTGAGAAATATGCATTACCGCCGATTGTTTTAAGATTTCCTAAATCTGTTATCTGTGAATCGGAAAAATTCCCATCTCCTTTGATTTTTTGACTTTTTTAAACAGTTTGTTTTCATCTATACCTAAATTATATCACAATTTACACTAAAAAATAACAGAAATAGTCCGTAGGTTGTGCTAAATTTTAATTTACCGCATCAAATAATGTTTCGGTAATCAAAGATTACCCAAACCTACGAAAAATATAAATAGAATTATAAAAAAGTTAATAAATTAGTCGGTAGTGAATTTTTGGGGGATAATAACTTCCTGTTAGCATAAATTAACAAAGGGCTTAAATATTTCTGCATACGCGCAATAATAACAATAATAGAAAATGGCGGTAGACAGGAATTTAATACAAAAATTATCTTTTGATAAATATATAAATATTGATAAAATTGCAGAACCCAAAGGTTTAAAAAGTAACCGTTCTATCAGAATTGAAATAAACAAGCTGGACAGCAAATACATTATAAATAATTTAGACAGAAAGAAAAAAATTAATTATTTTACATTTGTTTATATGATTCCTTTTGAATTATTCTTTGATTTAGAATATATTAGGTATCGTTTATCAAATCCTAAACTAACTGACCTATATAAATACCATTTGTCATATTATAAGAAAAAATATAAGAAATTAAATGTTGAAAGAGTAAACTTATTACAACAAATTTTTTCAGTCAAAAATAATCACATAGCTTTAAGATTGTTAGGGGTTAAAATCAAATTTATACGCAAGAAGAAAAAAGTTAAAAAGTTAAAATATTCTCATTAAACTCATCTCTGTCCAAAAATGGGAACATATCCTCCAAGCTCGGTGATATCATCGTTCCGTCAGGTAGCTTTTGGGCAGACAGTTTTGGTGCAAAAGTATACCCAGGGGTCAACATAACTTCGCATAAAACCCCGCCATCTATGTTTAATATAGTTTTTATTTGATTATCAATATCATTTATGTTATCTATCTTTATTGTTTTCAGTCCCAAAGCTTTTCCAACTTCTATAAAATTCGGTAATGATACTCCGCTTTCAGTTGTACAACCAATCATATTATTAAAAAAGTTTTTCTGTGTCTGTTGTATTGAAATATAACCATTATTATTTAGTATGAATAGTTTTATAGGGAGTTTATAGTGAACCATTGTTTGTAGCTCTTGCAAGTTCATCATAATAGAACCATCTCCTGCTAAACAGATAACACTTTTAAAGTCGTTTGCAGTACAAGCTCCGATTGCTGCGGGAAGATCATAACCCATTGAAGCATCTCCAGAGTTCCATATGTATCTTTGGTTAGATTTTACAGTGCCAACCTGGAATGGTAGTAAAAATGCTGTGCCGTTTCCACATACAACAATTTCGTCTTCTGAAAAATGTTTTATTAGGCGGTTTATAAAAAAGTATGGTTCTATCGGATTGTGTCCGATTCTTGGAGCTTCTTCCACATATGGGTATTTATTTTTAATATTATGACACCATTGATTCCAATCACTATAATCTTTGTGTTCAAGAGAATATGCTTTTTTAATAAATTCTTTGGCATCTGCGTTAATTTTGAGCTCAGGTTTTATAGTCGGTTTGTCAAGTTCTGCGTGATCTATATCAATACTTACAAGAATAGCATTTTTAGCAAAATTTTCCCAATTATAGCTTACTTGTCGAATATTATTTCTGGACCCTATTGATATTACTAAATCTGCATTTTGTAAAACAAAATTTCCAGCTCTATTTGCTACTGTTCCAATACGAGCAATAAAATTTTTATTATCCTCTGGAATTATATCAAAGCCATTCATTGTTGTGACTACAGGAACATCCAACATTTGAACTAATTTTAGAAACTCTTGTTTTGCACCAGATAAGCGTATTCCATGACCAGCTATTATTAATGGACGTTTAGCGTTATTCAATAACTTTTGTAGCTCTTGAATTTCTTTATCGATGTCTGGAAGCTGTAATTCATCTTCTTTGTAATTATATTTTTTTAATTTGGTTTCATCAATAATCGCAGCCTGTAAATTAATTGGTATATCAATCCATACAGGTCCTTTTCTACCATGTGTTGCAATATAAATGGCTTTATCCAAAACATATTCTATGTCATTAGCCTCTGTAAGCATTATTGCATATTTTGTCAATGGTTTTACAACTGAAATTATATCAACTTCTTGATCTCCCAACTGGCGGAGTGGAATTTCAGGGCAAGATGCCATTGTGGTAGTATATTTTACCTGCCCTGAAATATACAGAACCGGTACGGAGTCTGTCCATTGTCCGAAAACTCCGTTTAAGCAGTTTAATCCTCCCGGACCTGTTGTAACATTTACAACAGCAAGTTTTTG
>CALUYR010000291.1 GCA_944325045.1 Candidatus Gastranaerophilales bacterium | reverse complement strand
AAACCAAGTTTTAAAGTAAAAAGTCAATATAAGTATATAATTATTTATAAAATAATTCAAGTAAAAAAGATACTTTCCTTCAATTCGCAAAGTAGATTTTTACTTGACAAATAAAAATTACTTATCTAAACCCAATAAGTAATTTTCTGTAACATTATAAAGCTTTGCTATTTTTTTTACATATTTATCTGCTGGAAGAGCTAGGCTATCTTCCCAAGCTTGTATTGTTTCTTCATTTACTAACAATTCTTTTGCTAATTGTTCTATTGTATATCTATTTTTCTTTCTTTCATCTCTTAGTCGAATACCAATATCTACGTCTGTATATGTATTACTATAAGTGTCTATATCTGATGTTGTACCAAATACTCCTTTTCTAACAGTTCTCATATAAGACCTCCTTTGGTTTTATTGATTTATCATTATAATTATACTATAATATTCCACAAAAATAAATGAAGTTATCGTTTTTTTAGGGAGGTTTTTTATGATTAAAATTTGTAAAGAAAATAAAGAGTCAATTTTAAGAAGAATTTATAACGGAACATTTGACAATGCAGTTTTTAGCATATCAAACCTAGTAGATAATATAATTTTGAGCATGCACAAAAATGGAATACTTGGCTGTCTTGCAAATAAGTTACCAGATAAACGTGCTCATAATACAACAATTCCATTTGAATTAGTTATGGCTTTATCAGTCGCAGCTAAAATGAAAACTAATACTAGTATAAGCGATGTGCCTTATGCTATCACCGACCATAGAGTGCTAGCAGAATTAGGCTATAATATTATAGATACGAGGAAAAAATTAAGAACAGGTATGATGACTGAAAGTAGCCTTCGTTTTTTATTTGGTAAATATGAAGCAAAAGAATTATTCAAATCATACAATGAAATTGTACAGGAAGAGATAATGGCAAAATTAGATTATAAACCAAATATTCATATTCTTGATTGTACTGAATTATCTGTAAAACTTGATAATGAAAATTACGAGAAATCTGCAATCACAACAAATAAGTATGGCGATGTTGACCGTGGATATAAACTAGCTTCTTTGCGTGGAATTATTAATGATACTGGTATAATTGAAGAAATAGAATTTGGAGCTATGAGTATTCATGATTTAGAATTAAGTAGAGATATGTTAAAAAATACAAAAGTATTTAATCCAGGAGATATTCTAATTGAAGATAGAGGATTTATTGATAGAGATTTAATAAATTATTTAAAAACTGAAAGAAAAGTTGATACTTATGTACCTTTAAAAAGTAATATGAACGCTTACCAAATTGCAATACAAATTGCACAAGAAGAAAATAAATGGGAGCCACATCCTAATCGTGAAAATCAAAAAATTTCTTTTGTTCCTAATCTTAAAAACTATTGGTGGTCTGACATAGTAAAATCACGAAAAAAATATGACAATAATTATGATATTGAAATTAATTCTTGTGTTGTGTGGGATACTGAAACAGATAATTATTTTGTATTTTGTACAACTGATACCACAGTCAATGCTAAACAAATTATAACAACATATGAATTAAGACCAGAAATAGAAGAGGATTATAGGCAATTAAAAGATTTTTGGAAATTGCAAGACTTTAAAAGCACAAAAATCAATATGATAGCATTACACATAATTATGGTTTTATTTGGATATTTATTTTTCCAAATATATACTTTAATGCCAGAAGGAGAACAATATGCTCACAAATCTCTACCTGTGATTTTAAAGAATTATCAACCAACTGCTACGCCTTATTTAGTTTTTTATGCCGATGATGAGTTTGGAATATTTAGTATATCCGAAATAATTAAACTATATCCATCCTGTAATACAGTAGCACAACAGCGGTTATTAAAGGTTTTGGAATAGCGTAAAAAATAAGAGGATACTATAGAAAAAATCTATAATAACCCCTTAAATATTTAGATAGTAGATTGATGCAATAAACGCTCCAATAACAACACCAACAATTACATAAGTAATTTGATTTTTCTTGATTTGTTCTTTGACAATTTTTGTTTTATTTATGATTAGTATTGCAACACAACAGATTAATGTAAAGATTAAGAATGGTAAGCTTAGTATTATTATCATCACTTACCTAATTTTTACATTATATGTTTTGCCATTAATTTGATATTGCATAGTCAAACTTGCTTGTGTATTTGTTTCAACTTCTTTTGGAACTTCAACCAAATACCAAATTTTCTTAATTTTTAATGGGTCAATATCCATATACCAACTATATCCATCTAAATCTGAGCCATCATCTTCTTCAGTTATTAATTGAGCATCATATTTATACTTACCATCATATATTAATTTTGCTTTTGGTAATTTATCTCCATCAAGCATTTCTGTTCCAAGATTTTTTATTACTGTTTTAAGCACTAAATATGTATTGCTAGATGCATCTTTAGGTTCATAATAATGATAATAACTGTCTGGATTACTTGGCTCTACTTTTTGTTTAAATGAACTTTCAATAAATGAAATATTATAATTATCATCATATTGAATATTTTGGCCTATGGCAACATCAATACCTTTTATTTCTTCTTTACTTGGGGTATTTATATTTTCTTTGTTGTCGGTAACTCCAGTGTTAGTATCTTTATCATCTTTATTATTAAAAACATCGCTATAACTACATCCTGTAATAGATAATGCCAATACTCCACATATAATTGCAACTAAAAATTTTTTCATCTTAATTTTTACTTCCTTTCTCTTTAATTAATATTCCTAAAGCATATAAGATAAAAAAATATGTAATGTTATTAAGTGTTCCACTCAATAATTGGTCAATACTATCTAACTTTATGCTCCAATAGAAATCAAATAAAAATTTTAAGATAAATAAACCAGCAACTAATTTCAAAAATAAACTGCTTGTAAGATTTTTAAGCATCACTTTCATATACTCATACTCCTTTCATACTAATTATACCACAATAATGGACATCATGTCCATAATATAAGTAGGATGGTGATAGTATGATGCATAGCGACACCTACTACTTTGATATTATAAGGTATAACATTAAAAAACATCGTGAAGCAGCAGGTCTTACTCAACAACAACTTGCTGATAAAGCTGGTATAACAATGAATTATCTAGCTAAAATTGAAAGTAAAAAAATGCAAAGAGGATGCACAGTAGTTATTATTGGCAGAATAGCAGATGCTTTAGACATAGATATTAGAGAGCTGTTTAAGCCACTTGATAAATAGTTTTATGCAGTCCCTTTCTACATATAAACAGTTATATAAGGTTGTAAATTTTTATTTCCACCAGTTTTTTGTGCGGTGTTAAACTCCGTTTGTGAAGTATCCACACCTACTAAACATCTACCTGCTCCAAAACCAACCCAAGTTCCTCCAAATAATTTGCTTGGATTAGTGCTATCAACAGATAAATATATTGCTCCGATAGGATAAGGAACTGTTGTCATTAATTGTGTTCCGTTTTTTGTTTTTAAATAGCCATAGTCTATACTAGCCATTACTTACGACCTCCAATCTTTGGAAGTCTTTTATTTTGGCGAAGCGAGTTGCCCCCTAGACAATAATTTCCTTTCATATTTTTCCCTCCTTCTTTCCAAAAGAAAAACGACAAAGTTATGTCGCCTCTTTCATAAATAATATTTTTGTAAAAGAAAAAGAAATCCCAGTATTTATAATAAATAAAGCAGATTGGGATTTCAAAACGTTTCTACATTAATTTGTTCACATAAATAAAATATGTTATAATTAATACAGATAGGCTTTGCTTATATTGTATTTCATTTGAATGTTAAAGGAGAAGGACAGGAGGTGAAAACAATATGGCCAAAATTAAGCCTATCAAAGTGAAAGTATCTACTAAAACAGTAGGTAACAAAACGAAGATTAGTACTACCATAAATGGTAAGACTAAAACTCGTTTTGTGTAGCTTCGGCTACCTTCGCTTTTTTTATTTGCCTTGACTACAAATCTACTATTATTTATAATGTACACCATTTTAAAATTAAAAATATTTAGTTCAAATTTACATTATTATTATCTACTTTGCGAATTGAAGATACTTTCGTATCTTTTATTTATGAGCTTTTGTAATAATTTCTAGTTTATCTAAGAAATCAATAGATTCATCAT
>CALUYR010000290.1 GCA_944325045.1 Candidatus Gastranaerophilales bacterium | reverse complement strand
ATAAGGATGGTCAAATCGAAAGATTTGACCTTTCTTTAATTATATTTATAAATACCAGCAATAAGCATAATTCTAGTTTTAAAGTGATAAAAACTACGATAGCCAAAAGCAATTCTTTTAATACATTTAATAAGATTATTAACACCTTCAATAACACCATTATTTAAGTTGAATTTGAAAGAATTAATGATGTGGTAAGAGAATTTATTAAAAGTTTTTAAAGTGTTTTTCATATATTCAGAAATGGATTTTTGTTTAGAAGTAATAATCTTAGTAAATAGTTCAACATCTTTATTTTTAATGCTTCTAAGAATGCCTTGATAAACTTCATAAGTGGCTTTAAGTTCGCTGTTAGTATTTATAATATAAGTAACAATTTCATAATCGGTAATTTCTTTGCCGAAATAAACAGAATATTTTTTCTTATCTTTGTCTAAATCATCTTCAAATTTTTGAATAAGTTTCCAGTAATGTTTAAGTTTATTATAATTTTTTTTATCGTGTTTCATACATTTAACTCTAGTGCATTTTAAAGCATTACTAGCTAAAGCAACAACATGAAACTTATCAGTAATAATAACAGCATTAGGGAAAATAGTTTTAAATAATTTATAATAAGGTTCAAACATGTCCATAACAATGAATTTAACATTAAGTCTTTGTTTTCTAGGGAAGCGCATAAAATATTTAAGAAGAGCATTAGATTTTCTTGATTCTAAGATGTCAAAAGTTTTACCAGTTCTATTATTAATAATATGGAAAGCCATTTTACCTTTAGTATCTTTAGTGGCTTTAAATTCATCGATATTAATGATAGAAGGCAAAGTACCAGGAAGAACAGATTTTTTAGATAAATAATCGATGATTCTGTTAACAGAATCATGAGAAACATTGTTTCTTATAGCAATATCTTTTTCACTGATTTTGTTCATTAAATCTAATTTAATAGATAGTTTAGTATTATTAGAAATATTACAAAATTTATCAACTAAGGGAGAAGTAGCAATAAAAGTATGATTACAATGTTTACATTTAAATCTTTGTTTATCTAATAAAATGATAGCATTATAATTAGAAACTTTAGGAATCTTAATTTTGCAATTTCTTTTCCAATTCCATTTAATAATAGAGCCTTCATGTTTACAAAAAGGACAAACATGAACATGATAAGTAAGATAAGCTCTAAAAACTTTAGTTTCAACACCATTAATAATTTTAGTTTCTAAACAATTTTCATAAAAATTTACATTAACATCTTTAATATTTAAAATATTTTTAGTATAATTAGATTGAGTCATTTAATCAGATCCTTTCAATGTTTTATTTGCAATTACATTGTATCATAGTTTTCTGATTACTGACTCTTTTTTGTATATGAAAATAGTGTCAGTAATTCACTCACCAACACTATTTATTATAGAACCAGAATAAGACATTAATTTGTCTTTTTTCTTTGCAAAAAAATAGTGAGTTAATCACTATTTTATCAATTTACTTTTAATTAGTTTTTTAAGTGGAACATAATTACGATATAGATTATAATTACGACGATTAGTAACTAATTCAAAATCACCAGCATATTCAATCATTTTAGCTCCAAATCTTAATTTGAATTCATCAAGTCCAGAATATTTATGAGCATCGACTGTTAAATTCGATATACCACCTAAATTAAATTTAGTATATCCAAGTTTTTGATATATTTCCATAATTTGCCATATTAATAGATGTTTGGAATTTAATTTTTTAAATTTAGGATCATAACCATCCATTAAAATAGTTATTTCTTTATCTTGTTTAACTAATAAAATACAAGAAGTTACAACACCATTAGGATAGTTATGTAAAATATTTGTAGCTTCAATTAAATTGTTTTTATACTGATAAAGATATTTGTCAGTATTAATTTTTTTATTAATTAATTTTTGATTAGGCTTTCCCTTTTTTTTCATAATCAAATCATTTAAATAGTTACTTTTTTCTTCATAAACATCTAATTTTTCTTGAATCGCTTTTAAGTATACTTTAGTATCTAGTTTAGTATAATATATTTCGATCATATCTCTTTTGGAAAAAAAACCAAAACAATCTTTAAAATAGTCTAAATTCCTTTTGTAACGATTTTTAGTAAATTCATATAAATATTCTAAGTCATTAAATGAACCTTTATATATTTTTATGCCATTTTTAATTGCGCTTCTAATTTTAGTACGATATTCTTTTTTAATATTTTTAAACAAATCATATAATGTTTGATTTAAGTTGATAATTGCTTCAAACCGTGGCTTTAAAGCTTCAAAAAAGTTATTGTATCCTAAATGATAGTAACCATTGTTTTTTAATGATTCAAAGATCAAATTATATTTCGGATTTGTTTCTTTAGTTTGGTTGTTAAAATCATAAATACTTTTAATAATAAGAGGATTAATTTTAATTCCTATGATCCCCATTTTTCCCAAATAATTTTTGATTTGATTAGTAAAATCTTTTAATAGATAGAAATCTTCATAATTGATAATGAATCCTCGAGGTGCATAAGCATATTTAAACCCTTCTTCTTTATTTATTAAAATTAAAGTAGCAGCAATAACGATTTCATCTTTCAACAATCCTAAAAGAAGTGGTTTGAATCCTTGGTTTCGCATAATTAGTCCATATTCAGGAGTCTGATAAATAGATTTTAAAGAACAATTAGTAGTAAAATTAATAAATTCTTGATCAGTTAATTCTTTTAATTGCATAACAAGTCACCTTTTAAATTATATCATATATTGATTAAAATGTCATATAATTCATAATCGATAATATATTTATTTAGGGTGAGATAATGAAAATAGGAATACCAAAGGCATTATATTATTACTATTTTTTTGACAAGTGGCAATATTTTTTTGAACAATTAAATATTGAATTAGTTAGTACTGATACCGATAAAGATATTATTAGACGAGGAGATAAATATGCATCAAGTGAAATGTGTTTATCATTAAAAATATTTTTAGGACATGTTGATTATTTAAAAGATAAATGTGATTATATTTTAATTCCCAAGATCGACAATTTTGGTCTTAATGACCAAATGTGTAGTAACTTTGGTTGCTTGTATGATTTAGTCAATAATTTATTTGACATTAAAATATTGACTTATGAACTTAATTATTTAAAGCGAAAAAATGAAAAAAAAGGTTTAATCAAAATTGGAATGGAGTTAGGTTTTGATAAGAAATTTTTAACTAAAGCTTATAAAATAACATGTTTAAAATATAATAAAAAACTAAAACAATTGGTTATTTCTAATTTAAATAAATTAGATAGTTCTAATAAAAAAGTTTTAATAGTTGCTCATTCTTATAATATCCATGATAATTATATTGGGAAAATAATAGTTAAAAATTTAGAAAGATATCACATAGAAGTTATTTATAGTGATTTGTTTAATGATACTAATAATTTAGCCAGTTATTTATCGCCAAATTTATATTGGAAATACAGTAAAGAGAATATTGGTTCGATTGTTTTATGTAAAGAAAAAATCGATGGAATTATTTTTTTAAGTACTTTTCCTTGTGGTTTAGATAGTTTAGTTAATGAATTAGTAATGCGGAAAATTAATAAACCATATTTGAATTTGATTATTGATGATTTAGATGCCGAAGCTGGTATTGAAACAAGAATAGAAAGTTTTGTTGATATAATTGACCAAGATTAAAGTAGCTTTTCCGCATATGGCTAATTATTATATCCCTGCTAGTTATTTATTAGATAAAATATTAGACGTAGAAATTATAAAATCACCTCTTATAACAGCTAAAACAATTGAATTGGGTAATAAATATAGTCCAGAGTTTGTTTGTACACCTTTTAAATATACATTAGGTACGATGATTGAATCATTAGATATGGGAGCTAATGTGTTAGTTCAGTTTGGAGGTGGCTGTCGTTATGGATATTATAGTGAGTTACAAGAACAAATTTTAAAAGATTTGGGTTATAAGTTCGAAATGTTAAATTTAATTACGGCTGGCAAAGCTAATGTAAAAAATATATATAAAACAATTAAAAAAATTGATAAAAAATTTAATATTTTTAAAGGTTTATATTATTTATTTATAACAATTAAAATGATAAAATACATGGATAAGGTTGATGATTATATTAGGCAAAATATTGGCTTTGAAATTGAAAAAAATAGTTTTAACAATTTATTAAAAGAAATGTTAGCAAAATTTAGTCAAGTAAATGATCCATTTAGTTTATCTGTTTTGTATTATAAGTATTTTAAAAAATTTAAAAGGATAAAAACTAATAAACCAAAAGATTGTTTAAAGGTTGGCGTTATTGGTGAGTTATATACTTTAATGGAACCTTTCAGCAATTATTACTTAGAAAAACAATTAGCTAGTTTTAATATTCAAATTAAAAGATTTACTAATGTAGATTATTTACTTTTTAAGCATAAGAAAACAATTAATAAAGCTTTAATAAAATCAAAAAAATATATGAAATACAAAATGAGTGCTGATGCATCAAGTAATATTTATTGGGCTAAATATTTAGGCATTAATAAATATGATGGTATTATTCATATAAAA
>CALUYR010000289.1 GCA_944325045.1 Candidatus Gastranaerophilales bacterium | reverse complement strand
TGGGATGACCCTGCTTATTTTAAGCGATTGATCGACAGTTTGAAGGGAAGCAAGAACACGATCGTTTCCGCTTCGAGACAGGCTGAAACACTAGAGGAGGCTCCCGTTCCGGTCACGTTGATTACCGAGGAGATGATCAAGGCGATTGGCGCACGGACCTTAAAGGATGTCTTGATCACTTATGTACCGGGTATGACATCCGTTGAGAGTCCGAATGAGGTAAACGTAGCCATGCATGGAGTCTATTCGGCCGGACAGGAAAAGATATTGATCATGCTTAATGGGCAAAGAATGAATGCCAGAGTGACCAATAAGGCGGCGCCTGATTATAGTATCAGTCTGGATAAGATCAAGAGGATCGAGGTCTTGAGAGGACCGGCCTCTTCCTTGTATGGCAATGTCGCCTTGATGGCGGTGGTCAACTTGATCACTAAAGAGGGATCAGAGATCAATGGTCTTGAGGCTGCCGCTGGTTTTGGTAACTTTGGCCAAAAGAAGGCAAGTCTTCTTATTGGAAAACATATTACGAATATGGATTTTATGGGTTGGGCCTCATTTTATGCCTCAAATGGGCAGAAACGTTTTGTTTCGGCTGCTGAGGCGGTAGGAGCTAATCCGCATGATGGTTATGTTTGGACGGAGGCATATAATCATTTGCCCTCTTATGATTTTGGCTTGACATTTAAGTGGAATAAACTGTCATTGATTTTTAACCAGAGGTATGGGAAAAAGGTACCGCCTTATGCGGATATTCATACCTCTATGGGTGCTTTGTATGATTATGACCGATATAAAGTGATTAACGGTGAGGCGCCGGGGCACGGAATGTCTTTTACTCATGCGGGAATGACCTATTCCGATCAAATCAAGAATGTGGATCTGGAGGCCAGTGTGTATTTTGACCTGAACCGGAGTAACCAATATTCCTTGATTGGCGATGGAGAGAGTGGTACGTTGGGCAGTGATACGACACGCTATTATTCCTTTTTCCAAATTATGGACTGGTCGGAATATTCGGTAGGAGGTACGGTTTTAGCCAATTATGCCTATCCTCAGTTGGGGCGTTTGGGTAATGGCAATTTATTGGTCGGCATGCAGATGGAATATATGAGATTGTATGGGGCTGAGGGTCTGGTCGGTTCTGACTTTACGAATATTTTTATGCATTGGCCAACAAATCCCGTACAGTTGGGTGCGGAATCCACATATTCTCCATTTATGCAGTTGAAACACAGTTTTAGCCGGAAATGGATATTGAATGCGGGTGTCCGGTATGATATTAAGCATAGAGTAAGTGATCAGGTGGTGACGTCTTTGTCGCCTCGGATTTCGCTTATTTTCTTGCCCACAGAGAAGATGAGCTTGAAGTTGATTTACGCGAAGTCGTTTGTGGACGCTCCCTATTTTTATCGGTACAATCAATCACCTTCTTATAAGGGACCTGAGGATATGGAGCCGGAGTATCTGGAAGCGGTGCAAGGAAGTTTTACCTATCGTCCGATTCCTGCTTTAAGCTATAATGGCGTGGTCTTCTATAATAACCTGACAGGTTTGATTTATCGGGATCAATCGGCTGAAGGTGATGAGCCTCGTTATATCAATGCGGGAGAGTTACGATCCGTTGGGATTGAGAACTCTTTACAGTATCAGGTTCCTCGGTTCATGGCGAATTTTAATGTGACGTATCAAACGGTTTTGGATGGAAATAATTACAGCTTTTCTGGACATCAGATTTATAATGTCCCGAATTGGTATATGAATTTATCCTTGAATGGGAATTTGGTGAAAAGGGAACAGCATGAGTTATGGCTTTACGCGAATGGCCGTTTGACCGGTGAGCAGCTGTCGCCAATTGATAATGTCTTGATTGGGGGTGAACTGGTACGGGATTTGGATAATAGTCTGCCTGCCGTTTTTACGATGAATGCTGGTGCTCGTTATCGTTTCAGGAATGTAGAACTGGAGTTGTCTTTTTATAATCTCTTAGATAAGACCTATTATCAAGGAGGCAGTACTTCGATTCCCTATATTCAGCAAGGCTTTAGCCTGATGGGAACTTTGAGATATATTTTGAGAAAATAGGATCAATGAAAAAGAAGACATGAAACTGAGGTTGAATCGCTATCAGGAGAATTTATGGAAATACGCGAATCTGTATCCGGCGGAGTTCTATAATTTAGGATTAAGTTTTTGTTTGTCACCAAAACTGAGACCGGATTTATTGAAAAGGGCTTTTGAATATGTATTGAACTCGACAGAAGTATTGAGTGCAGTCTTAGTTTCTGATGATGATTTTGGAACCTGTTTCGAAACGGAGAACAAGGCGCCGTTTATCTTTGAATGTTGCGACTCGACATTGGATGCGTGTCGGAAGGATATGGAGTATTTTACTCGTGAACCGTTTGACTTATCGAGTCAATGGCCTATTCGAGTAAAGTTGTATCATTTGCCGGATCAGTCGTTTATGCTGGCGATTGTTTTTCATCATATAGGAATTGATGGAGTGTCTGTTAGGGACTTGTTGGAAATGCTGGCATGTGTATATAACAGTTTGGACGAGCAAGAGCGGTATCCGGATTTGAAAGTGCCTTCATGGTCGGATTATATGAATGGTCCTGGGAAAATCGATCGGGATTTGGGCAAGCAGGATCTGGATTACTGGAAAAAACAATTAGTAGATAAGAACTGTAAGACTATTTTCCCGGATGTATCTGTCTCAGCAACCGATTATACGTGTCAATTCGTGAATTTTGAGTTGGGTGAGCATATTATGTCGAATGTAAACCATGTCGCTAGACAAAATGGGACGACCTCTTTTTTGATAATTCTGGCGGCATGGATGTTTGTCTTACGTCGTTTTTCTGGGCAGGACACCATTTTTGTGGATAATCCGATTAATATGCGTCCGGCAAAATCGAGAAACCTGATTGGTTTTTTCGTGAATAGCCTTCCTTATGCCTTGGCTTTTGATGAGACTCGCTCTGTCAAGGATCTGTTTTTTGAATTGACAAGGCAGCATAAGATGTTGAAGCCTTCCCGAAAATATACGATAACGGAAATTTTGGGGGCTTTGGAAAATGAGCGAATGACGAGTGCTTTGGGAAAGGCAAACATTGGAATCAATTTTGTGGGATGGAGTGATTCCTTGGTTATTCCGTTGAAGAATGTGGATTGTCATTTTTATGAGCGGTTGGATCATTTTTCAGCGTTAGATTTGTTGCTTGAGGTCGAACCGACAAAGGTTGGTTTGTCGAGGATTTGTTATCGGGCAGACTTCTCGGAAGATTATGTGCGTGTATTGATGAATTCTCTAAAAGAGACCTTGAGAGCTTTTGTTGCCAATCCCGATCAAAAATTGTCTGAAATTGCTTTGCTCCCGCATGAGCAAATAAAGGCTTTAATGTTGGCGTATGAAAAGCGACTGGATCAATTGTTGCCGGTTGAGGAGTCAATTAATGAACGTTTTGAGCGAATGGCTCTTTCTTATCCGGAACAATTGGCTTTAATATATGATGAGAAGTCGATCTCTTATCAGGATTTTCATGAGTTTTGTGAGCGTGGTGCCCGTTTGTTGAGAACTGCCTATCGTCTTCGTTTTAAGGAAGAGATTAAGGCTGGTGAGCCGATTGGAATATATACGGCTGATAAATTTAAGGCGATTTTGTGGATATTTACCATTTTGCGGGCTGGTGGCGCATACGTGAGCTTAGATTTTTCTTATCCGAAGGAAAGGATCGCTTTTCTTGTGCGGGATTATGGCATAAGATCCGTATTGTCGGATCGTGAGGAGGCCTTGAATGTTTTTCCATCTTCTGTATTATGCCTTTCGTTAGACGAGAAAGAGCCGGTTCCTGTTCAGGAAATATTACCTCAAGTCGATAAGTCTTCCTTGGCTTATATTATATCTACTTCTGGAACAACTGGTCAGCCTAAGGGAGTGCCGATAAGACACGAGCAGGTGTTGACTTTGCTTCAATCGGGATTATTTGTCTCTGGGCCGCATCAACGGGTTTTGCAATTTGCCAGTCTCTGTTTTGATGTTTCTGTTTGGGAAATTTTTGGAACCTTATTGAATGGTTCTACTTTAGTGATCGCTACGGAGGAGCAACGTCATGATATTGTCTTGTTGAAAGAGTTGTTGATAAGTAAGTGCGTCTCGGTTGCGCTGATTCCGCCGGTACTGTTGTCTCGTTTCCCTCATCAGGAAATGCCGGATTTAACGGACCTTTGGGTTGGCGGAGACTCTACTTCTGGGAATGTGATCGAGTATTGGAAAAAGGGAAGACGGTTTTATAATGGATATGGACCAACAGAGGCGACCGTTTGTGCGACCGCTTGTGAGATGGATGACTTGATTGTGGCGAATGATATTGGTTTTCCTTTGATAGGAGTAACCTGTTATGTTTTGGATTCGAATTTGAATTTGGTCCCCGATTATGTTTGGGGTGAACTTTATATTGGTGGGCCACAAGTGACTTCTGGATATATTAACCGCCCGGAATTGAATAAGGAGAAGTTTATCCCTAATCCATATGCAACGGCACGTGATCGGGAATTGGGAAGAAATTTAGTGCTTTATAAATCGGGAGATTGGGTCTCAAGATTGCCAAATGGACATCTTCTGTTTCATGGTCGAATTGATTTTCAGGTCAAGATAAATGGTTTCCGTGTTGAATTGGGTGAAATCGAGAGTCAGTTGAATCAATATCCGGCTGTTGCCAGATCGGTTGTTTTGGTCAAGACGGTGGCTGATGATAAGAGATTGGTTGCTTATATCTTGCCTGCCGAGAATTATAGGGATACGCTTTCGGGCCGTCAACTTAAGATCTATTTATCGGAAAGCTTACCTTATTATATGATTCCTTCTAAATGGATTTTCGTAAAGAGCTTTCCTTTGACGATTAATGGAAAGATAGATCTGAAGGCTTTGCCTGATCCGGATATGGGAGAAGATACGGATGCGGATATTGT
>CALUYR010000288.1 GCA_944325045.1 Candidatus Gastranaerophilales bacterium | reverse complement strand
AATATTGAAGGCGATAGAATTATCGGCTTTGCTTTAAACAATTTAGTAAATAGATTTGAAGCCACAACAGATTTAACTAGTGAATGGGATTACCAACTTTATGTACATATGGTAGTCCCTGATTTATATAATATAATTAACTTGAATTGGGAAGAAGATAGTCAAATTATTTATGTAGATTTAACTGCTGATATGTTGCCTTATAGTGGGCGATATGAAATGCAGTTCGTGGCGACCAACGGTGCAATTTCTGGTAGAACCGAAATTTTTGAGGTTTGGGTGCAAAATTCAATCGACCCTTCAAAAGTATATGACCCCGTTCCTAGTGAATTTTATCAAATCGAAGAAAATATTCAAAAAATATATGAAGATACAAAGCAACTATATGATGAAATTCAGGATGGCACCGTTCTTGGTATAGATACAATAAATGGTGGAAACGCCTTTGGAAAAATAACATAAAGGAGTTGATATAATGGCAGATATTACTCTTAATACCAGAATTCAATTAAGAAACGATACTGAAGCCAACTGGTTGCTTGTGGCTGATACTGCAATCCCTCTAGTTGGCGAAATTTGCATTACCAATGACGGTGAGCACAAAGGTCAATTTAAGATTGGTGACGGTACTTCTACTTGGGGTGCGTTGCCTTATGCTAATGGTGGCGCAGATGTTCAGGTAGATGCAAGTCAAGTTATGTTTAGTCAAGACCTTGTTTTTACTGAACCTTTTGGTAAGTATGTACCCAGTGGTGGCAAAGTTACTGTTCCTGCAAACGGCGATAGTTTGCTTGAGGTTCTACTAAACGCTTTTGCTACGGACTCTAACCCTTCTATTACTCAACCCTCTGTTAGTATTAGTTCTAGCGATTTTAAGGCTTATGAAGTCGGTACGAATGTAACACCTTCTTATACCGCTACACTAAACGCTGGTAACTATCAATATGGCCCTGCGACTGGTATTACTGCAACTTCTTGGAATGTAGTGGACAACGCCGCTGAACCCAATACTCTTAATACTGCTTCTGGTTCTTTCCCTCAATTCCAAGTGGTTGATGATACTAATTATTCTATTACTGCTACCGCAACCTATGGTGATGGTGCAATTCCTAAAACGGCTCTTGGACAAGACTACGCAGATGGACAAATTAAGGCTGGTTCTAAACAAGCAACTAAGGGTACTATCACTGGCTTTAGAAATGGCTTCTATGGTACTCTAACTGATACAACTGAGTTAACCAGTACCGTTATTCGTGGACTATCTGGTAAGAACAATAGAGCTGTAACTGCTGGAACTGTTTGGAATATTTCCATTCCTGTTGGAGCTAAGCGTGTGGCTTTTGCCTATCCTGCAACAATTAGAGATGTTTCTTCTGTACAAGATGTTAACGGTCTAAATGCAGAAATTAAGACCGCTTTTACCATGATTACTGTAAGTGTTTTGGGTGCTAACGATTATAGTGGTATTGATTATAAGGTATATTATACTGACTATGCTAATCCTAATGACACTCAGAACACCTATAAGGTTACTATTTAAGGAGGGAGAATAAAATATGGCAAATTTTGGTAAGCTAAATTTTGCAGTAGCATTTAATCCTCAGACTGCCTTCCCTCTTGACGCAAGATATTATTTTGACACTTTAGTAGCCGCTCAAGAAGCTGCTGCCGGTGCTGTTGAGGTTGGTAGTGCTACTGGTACTTATTTCTATGGTCAAACAGTAGTGGTTGTTGAATCCAGCGTAGCTACTCTATATGTCATTCAGCCGGATAAATCCTTAAAGCCCGTTGGCTCAACACCTCTTGGTGATGATAAGTCTATTGCTATTGTAGGTGGCAAGGTACAGCTATATGGGTTTGATACTGCTCAAACTGGTCAACAACCTCGTGTTGGCGTAGATGGTAATCTTGAATGGTACACCCCCAATACTGATACAGTAGAAGGTCTACAACAAGCCGTTGGTCAGCTACAATCTGATGTTGAACAAATCCAAACCGACATTGGGGGCATTAACACCGAACTTGACAGTAAAGCAAATTCTGCTGATGTATATACCAAAGCCCAAACCGATGAAAAGATTGCGGCGACTATTGGGTCTGTATATAAGCCTGCCGGTTCTGTTGCTTTTGCTCAACTTCCTTCTGTACTCTCTGCTTCTGAATTAGGTAATGTATATAATGTTACTGACGCTTTTGAAGCAGATGAAAGATTCATGGCTGGCGAAGTTGGAACAAGCTATCCCGCTGGCACTAATGTGGCTGTTGTAGAAGTTGATAGTAGCTATTATTTCGATGCTTTGTCTGGATTTGTTGACCTAACCGGATATTTGACCATTACTGAAGCAGAAGAAACTTACGCCACTATCGCAAGTTTAACTTCTGGGTTGCAAGGTAAAGTTGACAAAGTAGAAGGGTCAAGCCTTGTTCAAGATACCCTAATCACCAAGTTAAACTCTCTACTGAATATCACTAGTGTAACGGAAGGCGAACTTGCTGTCACTCCTGAAGGCGAACTTGGCGTAGTTGCTATTGCCCAATCTAAGGTTACTGGGCTGACAGAAGCACTGGCTGATAAAGTAGATGTTGTGCCTGGTAAGGGGCTATCTACTAACGACTACACTAATGAGGACAAGTCAAAGCTTGATGGTATTGCTACTGGTGCCCAAGTCAATATTCTTGAAGTTGTTAAGATAAATAATGAGGCTCTGCCAATCTCTGAGAAGGCTGTAAATATTCCTATTGCAACTGCTCAAGCTCTTGGTGTTGTGAAGGGTTCTACCGATGAAAATAAGGTTAATATTGGCGTTGATGGAACTATGGAAGTAAATAGCCTTAATGTGAATAAGTTGACCCAGACTTCTGGTGATACTTTAATTCTAAATGGCGGTAATAGCACAATCGCTTCTGCATAAGGAGGAAAATAAATGGCTGCAACTAAAACATTGAATACTCGTATTCAATTAAAATATGATACTTTTCAGAACTGGTCTACTAACAATCCCGTTCTGCTTGCTGGCGAGATTGCTGTAGTCGAAGTACCTACCGCCCAAGGTAGTGTGTCTCAAGTTCCTGCTGTTCTGATTAAAGTTGGCAATGGTACTAAAGCATTTAATGACCTTGCTTGGGGTTCTGCTCTTGCCGCTGATGTATACCCTTGGGCAAAGGCTTCTACTAAGCCTACTTACCAAGCAACTGAAATTGAGGGGCTTGAGGACTTTATTGCTGGTGAGATTAACGATACCAATACTCAATATCAACTTGTGTCTCTTGGCGATACCAGCTTTAAGCTACAGAGCCGTGAGGGTACTACCGGACCTTGGGTCGATGCTCAAACCATCGCCATTACCTACACTTTAACAACAGGAAAAACTAATGGTACTGTTAGTTTTAACGGCACTGAGGTCGCAGTTGCTGGACTAAAGAGTGCCGCCTATACCGAAGCAAGTGCCTACGACCCTGCTGGCTCTGCTTCTACCGCTCAGTCTGATGCTCAAAGCTATGCCGATACTCAAATTGGACTTGCTAAGACAGAACTAATTGGTACTGGTTCTGCTACCAGCACTACAATTAAAGGTGCTGTTCAAGAAGCCAATACTTACACCGATACTCAGATTGCCTCTAAGATTGGTGCAGTTTACAAGCCCGTAGGTTCTGTGGCTTTTGATGACTTGCCTTCTACTCCAAGTGTTGCCGAACTTGGCAATGTATATAATGTAACCGATGCCTTTACTGCTGACGCTCGTTTCGTTGCAGGTGAACAAGGCAAACAATATCCTGCTGGAACCAATGTTGCAGTGGTACAAGATGGTGAGAGTTATTATTTTGATGCTCTTGCTGGTGTTGTTGACCTAAGCAATTATGCAACCAATAGCTCTGTAGATAGTAAAGTTTCCACTGCTATTCAAGGTCTTGATAAATCCGATAGTGCTGTTGGAAAGCAATTTGTTACCGCTGTTTCTCAGACTGATGGCATTATCGCTGTTACTCGTGCCGCACTTCAAGCAACTGACATTCCTACGATTGAACAAACTCAAGTTAATGGGCTGACCACAGCTTTAGC
>CALUYR010000287.1 GCA_944325045.1 Candidatus Gastranaerophilales bacterium | reverse complement strand
GATCTGTCCTTCCAAACGGTTCAGGCGGTGAATCAGCTTTTTCTTCTGTTCGGCCTGCCGTTGGGTGTTCTCATGCAGAGAGCAGCACTTTTCACAGCTCATGGTATCCCTCCTTCATATACCCCCAGGGGGTATATATACCATAGCACACCTTGGGAAAAAATGCAACCCCCAAACAGAAAAAAACCGGAAGCATTACGCTTCCGGTTCTTGGAATTTACTGCTCGCCCTCTGCAGGCGTCTCCTGTACGGTGGGCTGGGTGGTTTCCGTCACAGTCTCAGTGGGTGTGGGTTCTTCTGTGGGAGTTGTGGTGGGTTCTTCCGTGGGGGCTGTAGTCTCACCCTCCGTGGGTGCGGTCGTGGGGTCTGTTTCGGTAGGATTGGTTACATCATCCCCAGGCTGAGTGATTCCATCCTCCACAGGGACTTCCGGCTCCTCCTGAGATTCTGCCGGAGGCTCGCCAATCTGGTAGTTATCGGGAATCAATTTCTCGTCGTTCTGAGGAGCGCCCCAGACTTCCGTAAACATATAATTGACATCCACTGTGGGATAGATTGTGAGGGTGAAGGTTTTCCCGCCGGAAATGGCTTCTGTGTTCCAGGTATCGGTACCATTGGAAATTTTGCAGTAACCTTTGGTAGTACCCTCAGCGGTAATGGTGACAGTATAGCCCTTCCCAGCCGTCAGGGCAAAGCTGCCGTTGCTCTCTGGAACCTTGTTGGTAGTGTCTTTCTCGTCCACAGTCACAATAAGACTGTAAGTGCCGGATGTAATGGTGTTGCCCGTATTCAGCAGCTCCGACTGGAACCAGGCGAATACCGTTACACCGTAGCAGGCGATGCTCAGGGCCAGGGTGAGCATCACCACAATCGCCCGGCGGAAAATCGGGGAGCCCTTCGGGGCGGTCTTATGTTTTGCCTGATTGCTTCTCATTGACCATCACGCTCCATTTCGTTAATCCACCGGATAATATCGTCAATCGATTCCTCCTCCGGCTGGGAGGGTTCTTGTGCTGTGGGGGTTTCTGCCTTGGGCTTCTCCCGGGGAGATGCCTCCTGGGGCTTGGGGGCTTCCGGTTCGGTTTTGGGTGCTTCCGGCTCGGTCTTGGGGGGAGCATTTTCTCCCAGCTGCGCCCGCAGCCGCTCCAGCTCCTGCTTCATCCGTTCGGTTTCCTCCCGCTCCGCCTGAAGCTGGGCACGCTCCGTATTCAGCTCCGCCCGCTGCTCCTCTTTGTACTGTCCTACCAGCTTGAAGAATTTCACCGCCTGGAGGATAATGAGAATCAGGAAGGGCAGAAGAATCACCGTTACATAGCCGGCAGTGGACTTGAGGAAGTAGAAGAAATTTCCCATTCCGGGAAGCCGGAACTGGTACTGTCCCAGAACCTGAGAGAAGGGCACCGGATAGGCATCCTCCACCCCGGTGGTCGTACCGTAGGTGACAAAGGCAGGCTCGCCTTCATGGGTGGTGATGGATTTGATTTTATGGGTCACCACCTGGCCGTAGTTCACCGGGTCAATGGAGCGGAAGGTCACAATGTCCCCCGGCTCCAGGGTGGCAGGATCCACCTGCTTACTCACCGTCAGATCTCCCGCCTGGAAGGTGTCCTGCATGGAGTTGGACGTGACGATGTATGGCTTGTAACCAAACAGGGCAGCATCCTTTCCAATGGTGTTCACCGACACAATGGTAAATATCATAATGCTTACAGAAAAAACTGCAATGAGGTTTGTCAGCACTTTTCCTGCAATGCTTAAGGCTTTCTTCATTTGCTTCATTCCTTTCCATTTCTTCAGGAATCCAAAGGCACAAGCTTCCTTATGCCCTTGGATTCCCGCCCCGGCGATGCCGGGGACGGGTTAAGGAAGCTCTGAATAAATAGGCAAGAGCTGGCAGCGAGAGATTTTTTGTCAGACAAAAGAATGGAAAACAGGGGAATACTGTATGTATTTCCTGTTTTTCATTCTGCATGGCTGGCGAAAAAGATCCGCTGTCCAGCCGCAGACGATTTGTTCAGAGATTCCTTAATATTGCTATTTCAGTTCTGGATGATTGTGGCGTTCCCGCCTTTTACAATCTCGTAATCCGTACCACTGGGATAAGTCAATGTTGCACCCAGCCCCTCTTCGGCATTGCCGTAGATGTAAATATCGGGTACTTCCGTACCTGCTACCGTGATTGTAGTGTCTGTCAGCGTACAGGTAGCTGCATACTGATAAGCGTTGGCACGGTTGCCAACCACCAGGCCTGCCATAGGCACTTCGTTTCCGGAGCCCCAGCTGCTGTCATAGTACTGCTTGGTATTGGTATACTCGGCACGGTTAATCAGTTCACAACCGCTCAGTTCCGCTGTGCCTCCCCGAACAATCAATGCCTGACGGCCGCCCTCCAGTGTACTGTTCTTCACGGTAAGGGTTCCGGGCACATTGAACAAAATCGCTGCGCTGTCCGCATCGGTGCACTTGAGGGTAGAGTTCTCAATTTCAACCTTCACACCGTGGTTGGCGGAATTGGACGCATTGGTGCTGACGCAGTAGGTCTTGGAAACAACGGCGGAGTTTGCAATACGCACAGTGGACCCCTGTCCCTGGGGCTGGAAACCGGCTCCTGTATATGTAACTCCATCCAGCTCCATGGATGCGCCGTCGATAACAGCGAAATCCAAGCTGTTCCAGTTATAATCACCCTGGCGATCAAAGCGGCCGTTCTTCAGCGTGAGCTTCTGGCCTCCACTAAGGGTGGTTTGGTCAGATACGCACAAGGTATAGCCGTTCAGATCCAGGGTAACTTCCCCAGCAGGGACAGGAATGGTGCTCGTCTGCACATTCTCTGTCAGAAGAACGGTTGTTCCAGGTGTGGCGTTCCGGATTGTTTCCGCAAAATTCTCGTTGGTAGCAGAAACCGCATACTCGGCATCGGCATCATAGTCGTTGTTGCCAAAGCCGTCTGTTTCCTCAGCTGCCTGGGTGGCCTTTACGGTAAAGTCCAGGCTGAAGCTCTTTTTCTGGTAGTCGCTTCCCATATCGGTATACATACCGTACTCCAGCAGGTAGTAGGCATACCGACCGTCATGATCCTCCGGGTAGAGGGTAAGCTCCGTGGTGTTATCGTTTCCGATTTCTGTCATACAGGTGACGTCTTTATCGCCGAAAGCGGGGCGGCTGTCCTTGTACTGCAGTTCGGCCAGCATATCGGGCTCGTAGCTGGCATCCTCGGTCTGCACAGCCTCCAGGCGATACCACAGAGCCGGCGCCAGATCACCGCCAGCGGTAAAGTCCATGCGCACCTTGGCAGCCACCGTGCAGTCATCGCTGCTGACCCGGATCAAAACTGCGCCGTACTGTCCCGGCTCCCAGTTGGTTTCCGTAATCAGCGGCGAGCTTGCCAACTGGTTCTCCAAAATCGGGTCGCTCCACTTGTCACCGCTGAGCCGGTAACCAATCACGACAATATCCAGCTTGCCGGTCTCGATTTTGTTCCCTGTGCTGGTCACAGAGTCCGTGAACCAGGCGAAGGTGCTGCCCATGAGCATGAGAGCGGTCAGCATCAGGCAAAGGCCGCTGGTAAGCAGCGCTCTTTTTGTTGATTTCATAGCAGTTTCCCCCTAATATTCGAAAATCCAATTATTCAAATTCCTTGTCCGGGTTGTTGGCGGCCTGTACTGCATCCGCAGTGAGGTCGAAGGTCACGCCGCCGCTCTGGAAATCATTTCCGGCGGACTCCTCCAGCTTCACCACCAGGGTCAGAGTGTGGGACTCACCGGCAGGCAGGAGGGTATCCACCACGCAGGGAGCTTCCTTCACAAAGGCCTCCGCCTTTGCGCTGTAGAGCAGGTTCTCTCCATCATAAATCTGGAAGAGCAGCCCGTCCGCCAGCTCTCCGGAGACATTCTCCAGATACAGCCGGTAATACACATCCGCCGTTCCCAGGTTATCCACCGTGAAATCCTTCTTTGCGGAGTAGCCGGGCTCGATGTTCATATCCTCACCGGAGAAAAGGGTCTTGCCGCCGTTGATTTGGATTTGCACCGTGCCCATGGAGAAAATGTTGTCCTCCGCAGACACCATGGAGAGCACCAATGCATAGGTGGTGACCGCCAGCATACAGAAAAGCACCGTGACGGCCGCTATGCTCATCCAGGCTCTTCTTTTTGTCTGATTGCCCTTATCCATTTTGCTTTTCCTCCCTCTTGCTCAGCGCCAGCACCACTACCAGGCCCAAAGATGCCATGGCCAGCACGCTCCAAAGAAGCACCGGGGCCGTATCGCCGGTCTGGGCCGGGGGATTGAGCATACCCTCGTCTTCCACATACCAGACAAAGTCCGCCGCCAGCCCTGCGCCCTGGTATTCATTGCCCACGGAAGTATCCACGGACACGTCAATCCGGTAGTAGCAGACGCTTTCCTTACTCTGCTGTGCCGCAATCTTCTCGGAAACAGCCTTGCCGTCCACCTGGGACAGCACATCGTCCAGCAGCACCTTGCCGCTTTCCAGGTGGGTCACCTTGATATGCAGCACATCCGCCAGCGCCTTGGTCTGCTCCGTCACCCGGGTCTCGAAGAACAGGGTGATGTTCTTTTCATGGCTGGCCTTGATGCAGAAATACTGGGTGACCTGATCGCCGGGAAGCATATTGCTTACCCGGAAAGGCTGATTCACCTCCGGCCGCCCCTGGTACAAAGACAAAACAGGCACCTGCACACTGCTCCCCTGCTGGGAATCCCCGGTGGGGGTGGGTGTAGCCGGGGCAGAGCCCTGGGTAGGCTCCGTCGTCTCCTGACCGTCCTGGGTGGTCTCCTGGGACGGCTCCGTGGACTGGGTTTCCTCCCCCGGTTCCGTGGCGGAAGGCTGGGTGGTGGTATCCCCCTCAACTCCTCCAATCAGGTTATCCGGCACAGAGGTGGTGGACTGGGCAGGTTCCTTCAACATAAAGTACACATACCTGCCACCCAGAAAGCCCGCGCTCAGCACCACCAGCACCGCCAATATGGCAATTACCGGCTTGGTCCAGGCATAGGCGCGATTCCCGGATTTTCCATTTTCATTCTTCATCTATCATGCACCGCCTTTATGGTTAACATAATTTTTCAATACAACCATATTCGCCCACTTCTGGGAATAATTTTACTACTGTATTGTACCATTTCCTGCACAAATTTGCAAGTTCCTGGAAACGATTCTTTTTTGCAAAATATTACAAGTACTTTTGAGAAAATCCCGATACCATTGGGCAGTTTGCCGCCGTTTTCAAATTCAAAGGGAAGTGGATTCCGTCAGATTACGAAAATAACACCCAAGGGATTCCCTCAGGTGTTCTTTTCCAATGTAAATACAGGCCGGCAGTATCCTACCGGGCTGCCGTTATCATTATAAAGGATACCTCCGTGGAGGCTTTCCAGC
>CALUYR010000286.1 GCA_944325045.1 Candidatus Gastranaerophilales bacterium | reverse complement strand
TTGCCCGCCGGGGAGGTGAAGGGCCTGGTGGGCCACTCCCAGAGCATGGACACCTTCGGCATTTACGGCCACGCTCTCCAGGGGGAGGACGCCGTCACCGCCGGGAAGATCAACGCCCTGTTCGAAACGCTGGCAGCCCCGGCAGAGGAAACAGCCGGTAAAAAAGACCTGCCAAGCACAACGCCCAGCAGGCCGGAACCATAAAAAAAGCGGCCCAAAAAGGCCGCAGAAAACCAGAAGTGTGTTAAAAAGTGTGTTACAGACAAAAAGAAAAACCGCCTAAACCCAGTGTTTAAGCGGCTTTTTTGTGGTGGGCGCTAACGGACTTGAACCGCGTAACGCTAGATTTTAAGCCATTTTCAGTGTGTTATGGTCTAGCAAACAAGCCGGTTTTTAGGCGGGCACACCTCCCGTTTCGTGGGTCGAAAATGAGGCCTTGTAAGTTGAAGTGTGTTATTTTGTGTGTTACGGAAAAGCGGTCCAGAAAGCTCCTGGAAGCGGTTACCCGTCCCGCTCCATTGTCTCCCGGATGGCCCGGCTGATAAATGCGTTTACGCTTTCCCCGTGGGCCTGGGCGTGGGATTGAATCTCCGCTTTCTTCCCTTTGGGTAGGGCCAGGGAAAGCCTGTCCAGGTTGGCGGCGTCCCACTTGCGGTTGCCGTTCTTTCGCGCTTCGGTGTACTTTTGGGCTGACATTGTGGCGCACCTCCTCCAGTATGGCTCTAGTATACCACAAAAAACAACACTTAACAAGTGTACAGTTGCACAAATTATTAAGTGAATCCTTGGGCAGTATTCCGTCTTGCATTCACTTATTAAGTGTGCTATACTATAGACAGTCAAGAGGGAAAGCCAAGGTCGATTGAGTACCCAGCAGAAGCAGGGGAAAGAACGCGGCAAGGCAAGATCGAGAACGGAGTTGCGGAGGAAGCCACAGGGGCGAGAATCCAGCACAGAGCCACCCGGCGCTTTCCGTTCGAGACTGCCAGACGGTTTCCGTGGCACCAGATACAACCACGGCGGCAGAATCCCGACACGATCGGTTGAGGGTAACCCAAAAACGCCTTCGCTTCGCAGGTTGAAGCCGAAAGCCTGAGCGCCTTGCTCCAGCGCATCCCGGAGCGCCGAGATTATCAAAACAGGAGGAAAGCACATGAGCACCCAAGAGCTGGAACAGAAAGTGCGAGAGCTGCGCCAGATGCAGGCCATCGTGGAGGAGGCCCAGGCAGAGGTGGAGGCCCTGAAAGACGCTATCAAGGCGGCAATGGGCCAGCGGGAGGAACTGCGGGCCGGGGAATACAAGATCACCTGGAAAGCGGTTACCACCGCCCGCCTGGACGCCGCCGCACTCCGCAAGGCCATGCCGGACGTGGCCGCAGCCTTCACCACCCAGAGCATCACCCGCCGCTTCATCGTGGTATGAAAAAAGCCCTTGCGCCAGCCGCCAAGCCAAAGCACAAGGGCAAACCCCAAGGGGTCGTGGACATTGTACCACGGCCCTTTTCCTTTTGCAAGGGAAGCGGTTCCCCCTGCCCGATCACTCCGCCAGAGTTGGAAACACTTCCCCACGCCGGTCCCCGTGGTGATTACCCAGGAGCCAGCAGGTAGGGGGGACCCCCTTTCCCGGAGAATCGCCCGGTTTTTATACATGACGCCCCCCGCCGGTCCCTGGGGTGTTTCCCTGGGCCGCCACAGGGTGGGGGGATACCGTGGTAACGAAATCTTTTTTATGTGCGAGATTTTGCGCACTTTGGGCAGCCCATACAATGCCAACGAATCCTTTTTTCTATCGGCGTTTTTCGACATTTCCGGCGCGGCAAGGGGCCTTTCCCGGCTGGGCGTGTCCTTTCCCTCCCGTGCAGGAAGAGGGGCCTTCCCCGGGCCTCCACAGGCCTTTGCGCGCGTGTATGCGTGAGACTTTCCAGAATGTCCAGGAACACCACGAGTAAAGCAGTTTCAGATAGGCTCGATTTTTTCCGATGGGGGGCAAAGCGAAACGGTTGTCCCACTTTTTTCACCCCAAAATCTTCCCCTTTCTGCGCCTCGCAGCACCCACACAGCGCAGCCTTTCTGGAAGAACCTGCCGAAGGCCAGCACCTTTTTCTTTATAGGAACTAATGTTCTTCTAGCTAATCAGATGCCGCTTGCCCTGCTTTCCACCAGCCTTTCCTCCACGCTGCCCTGCTCATAGTACCAGGAAAACCACCCCGTGCCGTGATAGGCCGCACCCTCCAAGAAGTCTGTTCTCAGTGCCAGAACGGCAGGCTTTCCCCGGAGAAGCTGCAAGGCCCGCTGTTCCGCTTTGCGCACCTCCTGGGGGCTGATACCCAGGGCCTGGGCTGTCTCTGGCCGTGTCTTTCGGCAGGCAAACCGCAGCCGTAGCACGTCCCCTTGTGGGGCTGGCAGGGTCTCCAGGGCTTCCCCCAACACCGCCTGGAGCTGTTCCTGTTGGGCTGCATCGTCCACCGCTTCCAGGGCCGCTTGCGCCTGTTCGTCCGGGATGGTGTCCCCCTGTTGGCGTTCTTCTTCACCGGGCAAGGGCCGCTCCAGCCGGTCGGCGTGGTTGAGGGGATATCTCTTCCCCCGGATGCCCATGCAGGCCCGGAACCGGTTCTCTGTGGCCCTGGAAAGGTAGGTGGTGAACTGGTACCCCTTGCCCTCGTCAAAGGCCCCCACAGCATCGCACAGGGCGAAGAAACACTCCTGCTGTAGGTCCTCCAGCGTCACCCCGTGGGAGGAACAACGCTCTTTCCCCTGCCTGCTGTAGAACTTCCAGGCCAAGGAAAACAGCAAGGGCCGGACAGCGCCCCACAATTCCGCGAGCGCCGCCCGGCTGCCTGTCTGCGCCTGGTTGGCCAACTGTTCGTTTGTCATTGACTGCCGCCCCTCCCGCTGGTATAATAGTCCCAGGCGATGGGCTGTTCCCAGGTTTGGGGCAGCTCTTTTTTATATCGGTGTTCCGTTGCGGAACAGCACGGTTTCCGCTTTGGTGCCTTTCTGGGGGAAGCTTTCCAGGGGAAGCCGCCATTTTTCCTGGCCGTCCCTGCCCCAAAATGGCAAATACCACCCCCAGAACTTTCACGGGAAGCGGATCACTGCGCATCCCTCCCTTTCTGGTAATAGTGGGCGGCCTCGCTGTTGGCCACATCTCCCAAGGTGCCCAGGTGATCAAACAGCACCCACAGGGAATCAGAATAGACCTTAACCCGTTCCGGCCGGATGCTGTCTTTCCCCTCATCCTCCAGGGAATCCACCAGCAGGCCCACCAGCTGCCGTGTTTGCTCGATTTCCGTTGCCAGGGATTCCAGGGCGCCAGCCATGCGGAAACCCTCTTGCCGTTCCTGGCTGGTGGTGTTATACTGCTCTTGTACGTTGTTCTCTGCGCTCTTGGAAGTTGTAGCTTCCAGGGGCGCTTTTTTCGTTGTGCTTGTCATGTTGGTTGCTCCTTTCTGGGATGTTTAACCCCCGTTGCTGATCTTCATTTCCTCCTGCATCCTGCCCAGAAGCTGGGCGATAGAGTGCACGGCGCACCGCTCTTCTACGCTATCCCACCAGGCGCACTGGCTTTTCACACAGTGACCGCTGCCCGCCATCATCATGGGGCAGTAGGGATTGGAGAGCAGCGCCCGCTCCTCCTCGGTATATCGCATGAGATCACCTCCTTTCGCGGCAATTTCGAACTTGACCACCTATTTTTAACTTGACCACCGCCCGGCGGAGAGAGGGAAATGGTCTAGTTAGGGATTTTACCAGTATTTATGCGGCTTCCCGAACTTGACCAGGTGGGATAATTCCAACTTTACTTCCCCTCTTAACTTTCGAACTTGACCAGGGTGGTCAAATTCCAGACCCCGCATAAAACCTGGGTTTTCTCTTAACTGGCTCATTTCTGCCTCTCTGACGGGGAAGTGTTTAAGTTTCCAACGTCATATAAGTTTCCGGCTCGGAAAACTCCGTGCGCTGTACCATCCACACCTTGTTGGTGCTGTTGCCCTTGTTCTCGTACTGAATCGCGCTGGATTCTTTCAGCTCCTTCTTGGCCCGTTTTAATGTACTGCCGGAATAACCGGCCTGTTTCACCAGCTGTTCCAGCTCTTTCGAGGGCAGCGTGTTCCCGGCTTCCTCCAATTTTTGCAGGATATAGGCTTTGCACTCCTCCCGCTGGGGGGCGCTGCGCCGGGCCGTGGCCTCCTGCATGAACTCCCGGTCCCGCTTCCAGGTGGTCCCTGTTTTGACCAGCTTCCCACCCGCCTCAAAGGAGAGAAGCAGCGTTTCCTGCCGGTCGGCGTAGTTGTTCTTTTCGTTGGAAAGATACCGCTGTCCCGGTTCTTCGGTGGTGCCCATCATCAGCACACTGCGGGCCACGTCCCACAGGTCGGCGCTGTCCGCCAGGCGGCTCCGGTCGGCTGCTCCCATGCGCTTATTGGTGTGACATACAACAAGAAATGTGGTGCCAAACTCTTCCCCCAGAGCGATCAAGGGAGCCATACACTCCCGCATCTCGTTGCGGCTTCCCATGTTCATGCCGTGGGGCAGAAAGCCTTGGATGGGGTCGAACACGCACAGAGCGGGCCGAAAGTAGGCGATCAGCTCACGCAGCCGGTCGCTGCCCAGTTTCAGCTCCCGCAGGGCGGTTCCCCCACCGCTGGAGAAGTCCAGGGTAATCACGTTGTCCTGGTTTGCCCCACTCTCCCGCAACTGGCGTTTCAGCTTTTTGGTCACGCTGTCCTCAGTGGAGAAGAAAGCCACCCGCATGGGGGTCCTCTCTGTGCCGGGAGGGTCCAGCAAGCAGGGCTTCCCACTGCTCAAAGCGGCGATCAGATTACACCACAGGGTGGTTTTGCCCGTGCCGCCGTCCGCTGCCAACAGGGTGATCTGCCCCTCTGGCAGCCAGCCCTCCACCAGCCAAGAGACTTCCTCCTCTGCAAACTCTGCCAAGGTGTGGAAGCTGGAGAGAAATTCGTCCTTTTCCGGCGGGAGCGGCTCCCACCCCGGCGCGCGTTCGGCCAGCTCCAGCAGCTGGGCCAGGGCCTCCGCGGCCCCCATGTGCTCCATCACATCCGAGATGTCCCCTTTTTCCGGCAGCTCGGGCCACAGCTCCCGCAGGTCCAGGACTTTCACTTCCTTTGCCACGGGAAAGAGCTTCTTCGCCTCCAGTTGGGCGAATTTCTTGCCCATCTGGTCGTTGTCCTGCAAAATGTACACGGTTTTCCCCGTAAAGTAGGGGGTGTATGTGTCCCGCCACTTGCTGCCGGTGCCCGCCCCATCCGGGGAACAGGTGGCCGCCAAGCCCTGGGCCGTCAGGTTGTCCACGTCCTTTTCCCCTTCGCAGAGGAACACGGTTTCCGCTTTTACCAGCCCCGGCAGCCGGTAGGGCACGGCCATGCCGTTCCTGCCGGGCTTCCAACGGTTCCCCTCCTGGTGGCCCCAGGTGAAGGTCTTTTTCCGCTTGCCGTCCACGGTCTTTTCCCAGCGGGTCTTCCGGGCCAGGAGTTGGCCGTTTTCGTCGGTGTAGTCGTACTGGGCCGCAATGCTTCCCCTGTCCTCCCGGCTGGTTGGCCGTGTCCGGTGCTCCTGCCGCCGGTCAAAGTGTGGCCTATCCCCATCGGGAAACAAGTCCTTCATGGACAGGCCCAGCGCTTGTAGTACCGATTCCTGAGAACATCCCCCTTGGCAATAGAACACGATGCTTCCGTTGTTCCCTTTGCCGACGGATAAACTGGGGGATCTATCCCCGTGCTTATGGGCGGATTTGACAGGACAACAGGCCATGTATTGTGTGGGGCCTGTTTTTTTCACCCCGTCCAGCCGGCTTAAAAATTCCTCAAACTGCAATCTATCACCGCCTCTCTCTGAAAAGCGGCGGTCATGCCTGGTCGATAAAGTAGTCCAGCCACTGCTCCCGGGGGATCTCCAGCAGCTGGCCGATAGCCTGCATCTCCTGGGTGTTCCACGGCTCCTTGCCGTTTAACCGCGTGGAGATATACGCAATCTTCCGACCGATAATAGGCTCCAGGTCGATCTGCCGCACGTCCTTTTCGTACATCAGGGCTTTTAACTTTGCGTATTTGCGTTTTGCCATGCTCTACCTTCCTTTCATTTATCTGTGGTCCAAAAAGCGTTCTTTTGCGACTTGTGCCATTTTCTCCCGCAATTCCGGGGAAATTTGACGGGCTGCCCGCACCGAGACAAACTTCTTGGGCAAGCGGAATGTTTTGCTCCCAGTCTTGTCTGCACAGAGGATTTTCACCTCTTCCGGGCGTTCCTGGGCCAGCTTCTCCAGCTTGCGCTGCAAGGGGCGGTTATAGGTGTAGATTTCCGCTTCCGCCTCTGCCTCGTTGTAAGTGATGATGGTTTCCCGCTCCAGTTTGGAAATGGCCATGTGAGATTGCACCTCCTTTCTATATTCAAATCTGAATATCTTTTCTAAGCTCTATTGTAGTATTCAAAGCCGAATATGTCAAGGGCTTTGATAGAAAATATTTGCGTTTCTGAATACTTTGTGATACAATTAGCGCAAGATACCTGTAAGGAGGCGGTTCCCTTGGCTAAAAATAGTATAAGCAGCTATTTGCACATTGGCGAGAACCTGAAACGGGAGCGTAAAGCGGCGGGCTATACCCAGCGGGAATTTGCTCAATTACTGGGGATTCCAGTTTCCACTTATTCCAATTACGAAAATGGCAACCGTGACCCAGGGCCGGACACTCTCAAGAAAATTGCAACCACGCTTAATATTCCAATGGAGAGCCTCCTTTCTGTTAGCGATCAACTATCAGGATTGGATAAACCCGAAAATAGGCGCCTGCTAAACCAAATGGCCTGTGAATTAGAGATTCCTGCTGAAGAAATATTACGACAGGTGCAAAACAAGGAAAACTACGCATCATATCCAGCCCTCGATAGAGTTGCCAGTATTCTACGGGACTACGAGAAAAAAGAAGCGCTCGCCAAAATAGTCGCGTTAGATCTTCCTGATGGTATGACAAGCGAAGAATTTTTTGCTTGGCTCATATCATGGTTTTGCGAGATCATGTACCGGGGAATTGACCCAAAGATAGCGGATAAAACACTGTTGGCGCTAAAGACTCTCAATCAAGAGGGGCAAGAAAAAGCAGTGGCTTACGTGGAAGATTTAGCCAGGATAGCGGAATACCGAAAACCGCAAAAAGAAATCGAAAAGCTCCATAAGGGATTGTTCAAACGCCAGGAAAAATCCACGCAGGAGGGGGCCAAGGAAGAATGACGAAACGCACTAACACCGCCAAATGGAGCGACAAGCACCGCCGCTGGCAGATCAACGTGCAGATGGACGGCAAGCGTCGCAGCTTTTACAGCTCCACCCCGGGGCGCACCGGCCAGCGGGAGGCCAACGCCAAGGCCGATGCCTGGTTGGAGAGCGGGATCACCGCCACGGGGGAGAGGGTGGAGGCCGCTTTCCGGCAATTCCAGCAGGAGCAGAAAGAGCTGTGCAGCACCACGGAATACAACCACGTGGTGAGCATCGGCAAAAACTGGATCGTGCCCTACCTGGGGCGGAAGAAGATGCTTTCCCTGTGCGATGGGGACGTGCAGAGCGTCCTGGATAAAGCGGCGGCCCTGGGGCGGTCGAAAAAGACCATCCAAGACATCCGCGGCATGATCGGGAAGTTTCTCAAGTGGGCGCGGCGCAACAAAAAGACCGCCTATTTTCTCGATGATGTGCACATCCCCGCCTCCGCCCGGCTGAAGGGGAAAACCGTCCTCCAGCCCAAAGACCTGCAAACCCTCTTTGCCGTGGATACCACGATTTACAAGGGCAAGCGGGTGAAGGAGGAATACATCCACGCCTACCGCTTCCAGGTGCTCACCGGCCTGCGCCCCGGGGAACTGCGGGGCCTGCGGTGGGAGGATGTGGACGGGGTACGGGTGTTCGTCCGCCGGTCGGTGAATGTGTTCGGAGAGGAGACCCGGGGAAAGAACGAAAACGCGGTGCGCAGCTTTGTGCTCACAGACCTGGCACTCAACGAGCTGGAAGCCCAGGCCCGGGAGTACCCCAGCAAGACCGGCCTAGTGTTCGATTTGCCCAGCCCCACCGCCTACCGGGAACGCTGGCAGAAGTATTGCGAATCCAACGCCATGACGAAAACAACCCCTTACGAGCTGCGGCACACCTTCGTTTCCGTGGCCAAGACCTTGCCCGCCGGGGAGGTGAAGGGCCTGGTGGGCCACTCCCAGAGCATGGACACCTTCGGCATTTACGGCCACGCTCT
>CALUYR010000285.1 GCA_944325045.1 Candidatus Gastranaerophilales bacterium | reverse complement strand
AGCCTGCACTTGATGTGAAAGATGCACTGCACGCCGATGATGACAACGGCAGCACCCGCCGCGACGACGTACATCCCTGCGCCTGCCGCCATGCCTACGCCTGCGGTGGCCCAGACACCTGCCGCCGTGGTGAGGCCGTGGATCTCGTGCTTTCGATAGATGATGATGCCCGCGCCCAGAAAGCCGATGCCGGAGACGATCTGCGCCGCCACGCGGGAGGCATCGTACTCCTGGATATCGGAAAAGCCGTATTTGGAGACGACCATGATAAGGGCGGAGCCCACGCACACGATGGTGTGGGTGCGGATGCCCGCTTCCTTGTAGCGCAGTTTGCGCTCGTACCCGATGGCAAACCCCAGGACGACCGCAAGCAGGATGTTCAAAAGAGAATGCAGCTCTCCAAAAAGTTGTTCTGTCATGTTATATCATGGTTATGACGAGAGACGGACTTCTATGATGAGCGAGGCCATCTTATCCGTTTCCACTCGGATGGCGGCGGGCTGTATCGTCAGGGCGGCGGAACTGTCCTTGGGATAGGCGATCGCGGCTTCCTTGACCGTGTATCCCTCGAGCGGAACATCCAGCTTGCCGCCCCGGAAATTCCAGACGGCGAGCAGCATTTTCTTGCCGTCCGTCAGTCCGAGCGCCGTATATTTCATGCCGAATTTTGCAAATCCGAACGGGAGAACGGGAACGGCGGATCTTCGGAACGCATTCTGCGACTTGGAAAAGTAGATCCCCTCTTTGACCCATTCTCTCTGTTGATCGGTCAGCTTGCGCAGATCGGATGCAAGATGCACCCTGCCGAGGGCAGCATTGACCATGTTCATGATGACTTCGCTGTCCGTCGGCCGCCCCGTCGGATCGCAGTAGCGGCTGTCAACGACGGGATAGCTCCAGATGCCCGTCTGCTCGGGAAGGGCGGCGGCAAAAATATTCGTCACGATGTATGGCAGTCTGTCGTAGAGCACCTGATCGGAAGCGGAGATGACCGAACTTGTTCGGATGCTCTTCCAATCCATGCGCATCCCGCCGCTCGCACAGCTTTCAAAGATGACGGAAGGATGTTTTTCCCGTTCTCCTTGCAGCCAGCTCCAAAACGCCTGCGTGGTCTGTTCAAGCCCCTCTCCGGCGGAATCGCTGTCCACTTCCGTTCCGACGCCGCAGTCCTGATTGCAGTCGATCTTGATATACTGCGCGCCGTATTCGTTGACCATCCGATCGATGGCTTCGCTCATTTTTCGGCGGACTTCCGGGTGCCGGTAGTCCAGAAAGTACCGTCCCGCGACGAGGACGCGCTCCCCGTTGGTACGGATATAGGCATCCTCCGGGTACTCAACGCCGCTCAGGGAGCCGATGACCTCGGGTTCGATCCAAAGCCCTGCTTTCATGCCGAGGGAACGGATGTGATCGGTGGCCGTTCTCACGCCGTGCGGGAAACGGGTATGGCTCTCCCTCCATGCGCCGACATAGGGATAGATCTTGTTTCCGTCGGCTTCATCGTGCCAGCCGCAGTCGATGACATAGACATCGGCTCCGCATTCGGCAGCGGCTTCAGCCATTTTCTTTGTGCGTTCCTCTTCGGGTGAATCCCAGGAAAGGTGCATATATTCATTGAAGATGACAGGAAGATCGCTGTCTGCCCTGCCGAACGAGGCCGTTGCCCTGCGATAGAGCGTCATCTTTTGCAGCACTTCGTTGAGGCTTTTCCCCAGCGCCAATGCGGCTTTGGGCGAGGCGTAGCTCTGTTGGGGGGCAAGCCGTTTCTTCCAGCCGTTCGAGGCGAAGTTCCCGCCGCCCACGGACAGATAGAGTTTACATCCGACGCCCTCCCCGATCTCCCAATACCAGCTTCCGTTCGACTCGATCTGAAACATCAGAAAGAGCCCGTGCTCGGCATCTTCGAGGATGCACTCAGGAAGTTCTTCCTTGCTCGACCAGCTTCCCGTATTGCAGCCGCAGATGCGTTTGAAGGTGCGGTGTCCGCACTCAAACAGGCCTGCATCCGAAAGTGCGATGCGGCGGGGCTGACATTCACAGTGATGGCTGTTGGAAAAGCGATAGAAGCAGGTATTTTCCCGCGAGGCGAGAGAAATTCCCGAAAGATCGAGGACCGAGACACCTTCAAGGACGATCTCGCGGGACGAGATGTTCGTGACGACGGCAGATACGCCGATCCCCCCGCCTTCGTATCGGAACGTAGTCTCGGTGCGGCAGAGATCGCTCTCCTGCACGACCGTGAGCGTATCCACTTCACGGATCGCCTGTACAAAGCGCAGGACTCCCCTGCCACCTGCAAACGGCTGTTTGGCGGGAGAAGGAGAGGCGATGTCCTGCCCGGCAATGCGGACCGCCGTGACGGGAATGGCGCAGTCGGGCGCCTGAAATGCTCCCGCAGATAAGATACCATCTTTCTCGGAAAAATGCAAGCTGTAGAAATCAAATTCCATCGTTCATTCCTTTGTATCGCACAAGAGACGGCACGCTTCGTCATGCAGGCGAAGGAGCGAAACCCCGTCGTGCGGATAGGTGAAAAAGTCCAGATAGCCGAAGCGATCCAAAAGCTCTGTGACAAACGCTCGCCCCTTTCGCGTTTCGAGCGCTTTGAGGAGACGATAGTCCTGCAGACCATCGGCAAACACCTTCAGGCGAAGAGAGGAAAGTGCTTCCTCTTTTCCGGGATACACCAAAAAGGCATCCCCTGCCTGAAACCGTCCGCCGCCGTCCGTCTCGTAGAAAGGATCAAGTGTTCGGAGCGACCGATAGGAGTTGTAGAAGTTATAGCCCCAATGCAGGAATCCCTTCGCCTGCGAACGGTAGAGCATGATGCCGAGGACGCGGTTGCGCTCGGACGGCGTAGAGAAGAAGCAGTTCGGTTCAAAGTGCCTGTCCTGCCCCGTGCAGTAGTAGACCATGATGTCCGTCTTGCTCTCCAGAAAGGGTGTGACGGCATCGATCGCCACGACGGGCAGGTCGATCCCGATCGAGCGGTAAGCGTAGTCGCTGAGCGCATCCATCACGCGGCAGTCGGGCAGGATCTCCTTGATGAGCCGCAAATGGCGGCGATAGCGTTCGAGATGCTCGCCGTTGGGTTCATCGGAGAGATGATATAAGATCCTGCCGCCCAGCCCAAGCTCATGCAGATGGCCGTCCAGCGCGGGAAGAAAGGCGCGCAGGAAGGCCTCGTATTCCTCCGAGCAGGCGTCCGTCTTATAGCTGAAGCGAAGGCGCGTCCTTCCGTGTTCCTTTACCCGGATGTCGGGGCAGGCTTTTGCCCCCCACTGCGAGAAGAGATGGCAGATCTCAAAGTACTTTATCCCCGCACGTTGGGCGGCTTGGACGAAGCGGTCAAGTTCGCTGAAATCAAAGCGGTATTCCCCTTCGTCCAGGACGATCCCGACGAGCTGGACGTTGGTCCGGTGATGGCCGACCGCCGTATCGAGCGGCGGCGTAAAGACGGGAACGAGGACGGTGTTCATGCCGTGTTCGGCTGCCCGTTCCAGAAAGCGCTCCACAAGGAAGAAGTATTTTTCACTCGTTTTGGAGACACCGTACCGATCGGCGATGCAGTCGCAGTGCAGCCAGTTGGTGACGATGAGATCGCTCTCCTCCGCCCGGGCGGGAAAGACGGTCAGGTCGAACTGCGCTCTTGCGAGCATCTCTTCCCCGCTTACTGCCTCAAAGGTGATCGTATGCGTTCCCGGGCCGAGCTTCCCGCAGTCGATCTCAACAAGGACGGGGCAGGCGGTCTCGGGCCGCAGAAAGAGATCGGTCGCAGTGAAAGGCCGCAGCAGATCGGGATAGAGCCCTGTCTTTCCGACCGTATAGTCGTCTGCGCCGGGAAGTGCGGTCAGAAGAGCCGCGATATAGTCCTCCGCATAGAAGCGGACGGCGTCGTTTGCGGAACAGTGCAGTCTGATCTCCCGCCGCATCTCCGATGACAGGAGAAAAAGTTGCATCCGATAGGTTTCCGAAGCGATCGCTGCGGCGCTTTCGAGCGGACGCACCGATCTCGTATCCGGGAAGATCTTGACGAGGCTGTCCGTGCAGGTAAATGCGATCATCAAAGTTCCACTTCCAATCCGTCGTAGGCGGGCATGATGCCGTGCGGCAGCAGGAGGCTTTCGAGGCGTTCCTGCATGGGGTTGCCGTTGTGGGAGAAATGGTTGGCAAAGAGCTTGGTCTTGTCGTCAATGTTCCCGTTTTCGCGGAAGCGCTTCAAGACGCGCACGTCGCCGTCGATGCCCAAATGCGTCCCCTCGTCGGAGACGGGGTTCTCCACCATCGTGCAGTCGAGGCTGACCATATCGAAATAGATCTGCTCCTTTTTGAGATAGTCGAACACTTCCTCATAGAGCATCCCCGTGTCATTGCCGTAGAGGATGGTCTTTCCGCCCTTTCGGATGACGAAGATAAAGCAGTTCTCGTTGTCGTCGTGCCGTGCGGGGAGCGGGATGACGGTGTAATCGCCCGCCCTGACGGGCTGAAAGGCGTTCAGAAGCTCAAACGTGTAGCCGTCCTTGATCTTGCCGATGGTGATGCCGTGCGCCCAGTCATACACCTTTTTGACGGCCTCGTTGCCGTAGACGGTGACGAGCGGTTCGCGGATGTTGTGCGCAAACGCGAGACCGCGCATGGTGGCGTCCTCCGGGGCGAAGTGGTCGAGGTGCGAGTGTGTAACAAAGATGTATTTGACGGTGTCCATGCGCAGGCGGTACTGCATGGCATGGACGAAGGAGTCGGAGGGATAGTCGATGAGAAAGTCCTCGTCGATCATCGCCTGGGAACGGGTGCGGAGATTTCTTCCGCCCTCTTTTCTGGCTGCTTCGCAATAAGCGCAGCCGCAGTACATGGCGGGAAACCCTTCCGCCGCGGCGGTTCCTAAAAACTTGAATTTCATGTTGCTGCCTCGCTTTGGCCGCCCGCGCGGCATTCGCCGCGCGGAAAAGCCGATGTTTTTGTTATGAATGCTTAATTCAGAGTGAATACATAGTCCGTTTCACTGCTGCCCGCTGTGTTGGTGAAGAAGATGTTGCCGATTCGGACTTCGGAAATACCCGGGAAGTGAGTGTGACCCGCGTTATCAAACATACATTCCATAAAATACCCGGAACCGCCCGAAGGAGTACCAAAGTATTTTTCGATGGGAAGATACACGGTGATCCACTCATTGGTCGTTAATCTGTTCCCGGAACCTGTGTTTGCAGTACAGCCGCCCTGTAAGAAAAACCAGGATATCGTCTTGTCCGCTTCGCCGACATAGTACAATTCTACCGCAATATAGTCATACAGATCGTGTGCATTGAAAGATGCAAGCGGCTTCACCTTAAGATTGCACCAATTCGTTGTCAGCGTACTTTCCCCTGCCGTCCAGCTCAGGTATGCACGCTCGGAATCTGTTGCAGCGACATAGGAAAGTTGTGTGCCGTAGTCCGATCCGAACACGTCTGCCACAGAATCTGCGCCGAGCGATCCCATGTCGATAAACATTCCGTCGGGAATTTCATTCTCCGTCACGGGGACGAACCCTTTTAAACGGACTTCCTGAACGTTGTCAAAATTCCAGTTTCCCGCCGTCCCGAACTTCGTCTGGATCAGGCTGTGTTGTCCGCGCAGGACCTCATCCGTCAGATAATCTACAGGGATGTAAACCGTGTACCAACTATTTCTTGGTATATTATCGGCTCCGGTCTTCACAGATGTAGACCCGATTTGGAATTTCTGATTACAGAAAAATCCTGTTGGATCGGCACTGCCTGTTGACTGATAATAAACGTCCAACTTGAGATATGCGACTCCTGCATTCTTCAACGCCTGTTGTGTCGTTTGGAAATTAACTCCAAGCGTTGGCCATGCGCCGGAAGAGGAGCTATTGACATCCGTCCAAACCAAATATTTTCCTTCCTCATTGTAAGAAACTTTGGTCGATTTTCCGGCATCGGTAATATAAGTACTCACATCGGCAAGGACGTCGTTGTTGCGGAGGTCGAGGAGGACATTTTCGGGTTTTGCTGCCCTTCCGATCGTGACGGTGAACACCTTTTCGAGCGCGCCATCATAGGTGTAGGTGATGGTGAGCGTGCCGCTCGAGGAAGGCGTGAACGTGCCCGAGACCGGCGTTTCCGTGCCATACGTTGGTTGGAAGACAGCCGTGCAGTTCGCGGTATTTTCGGTCAGCTCGCCGTTTTCCTTGATCGGCGCCTGAGGGA
>CALUYR010000284.1 GCA_944325045.1 Candidatus Gastranaerophilales bacterium | reverse complement strand
ATAGTCTATTTTCACCCCGAAGAGGGAGAGCAACCTTTGCCCAAGCATGGAGCCTGTAATCTTGGCTCTATCAATCTATCTGAATTTGTCCATAATCCTTTTACCAAGGACGCATATTTCGACACAAGTGATTTTGTTCAAACCGTACACATTGCAGTTAGAGGGCTGGATGAAGTAATTGACGAAAATCTTGATAACCATGCCCTACCTGAGCAACGTCAAATGGCAGAGAACTACCGCAATATTGGTCTTGGCATTATGGGTCTACACGATGCTTTAATTAAAATGGGCATGACTTATGGCTCTGAAGAAAGCATTGATTTCACAAATGAAATTATGTACCTTATGTTTAGAAGTGCGGTTGTTGCAAGTTCAAATCTTGCCAAAGAAAAGGGTGCTTTCCCTGCCTATAATCATAAGCTACTCGATTCTGAAATTATTTTCAACCACTTCACTTCTGACGAGATTGCAGTATTGGGACTTGATACATATGGGCTTCGTAACTGTAGTCTATTAAGTATTGCACCCACTGGAACCCTTGGCACTATGCTCAACATCTCTACTGGCTGTGAGCCTCTATTCGCCCTATACTATACTCGAAAGACCGAAAGCCTAAACAATGGCGAGGACAAGTATTATAAGGTCTATTCTGGCGTAGTTAAGGAATATGTGGAAAAATATGGCGATACGCTACCTGAATACTTTGTGTCCTCTGGCATGATTGACTGGCAAGACAGAATCAAAATGCAAGCTGTCCTACAAGACCATGTAGATACTGCAATTAGCTCCACTATCAACCTACCTGAAGATATTACTGTAGATGAAATTGAACGGCTATATCTTTGTGCATGGGCAAATGGTCTAAAGGGTGTTACTATCTTCCGTGATGGTTGTAAGAGACTGGGCGTTTTGACCCACGGTGATAAGACCGAATCCAAAGATGAGGTTGAGCCTCAAACTGAAACTTTCACTGGTTTAGGTCGTGGCGACATTGTTGAATGTTCCAATGACCTTATTGGTAAAAAGCGAAAGCTAACTACTGGTTGTGGCTCTCTCCATGTGCTTGCTTATTTTGACCCTGTGACCGGAGAAATGCAAGAGGTGTATCTAAACAAAGGTTCTACTGGCGGTTGCGCAAACTACATGATTGGCTTGAGCCGTATGATTTCCTTGCTGTGTCGTGCTGGTGTGGATGTATATACCATCAAAGACCAACTTGATTCTACTGGTGCTTGCCCCTCTTATGCAACTCGTTCCGCTGTTAAGCGTGACACCTCTAAGGGCAGTTGTTGCCCCATGGCTATCGGCAATGCTCTTGTCGATATGTGGAAGGAAATGCAGGAAGATATTGGCGAAGTTGAGGAAGAGGGCAAGAAAAATAAACAAGTATCCAAACAAGTTGAACAAAAAGTGGAAGTCAAAAAAGAAATCAAGAAAAGCTATAAAGAAGACGGTATCCATTGTCCGGTATGTGGTGAACCCTTGGTTTTTGAAGGAGGATGCAACACCTGCAAATCCTGTGCGTATTCCAAGTGTGATTAAGGAGGGAATGTATGGAAGTTTATCTAAATAGAATTGATGGATGGGATGATGCAATCCTATCCATGTTCTACAGTAAGCGAACCGTCACTCGTGAAATGGAAAAAGATATTCGCTATAAGACATATTTATGTGTTAATGACGCACCTGACATCGATGTAATTGGTTCTTTGTATCTTGAGAGTGATTATGTAGATGAAGATGTTAAAATTGACATGAAGAAGTGGTTAGACAGCCTATTCAAGTGGGCTTGGAGCCATATCACCATGGGCAGATTTCTTGACTTGTCTTTCACTGTATACGGACTACATCGAGCAGGACAAGATGACCTTGATGCACACGCCATGCGTATGAACAATCGCATCATTCGTTCTTCTACTCGTCTTGCAGATTTCAAGAATGGTGAGATGTCCGAATATTATCAAGGCAAGATTATTCCTACCGATGTTGCTCTTGCTTATCTTGGAATCACCACACCTGAAAAAATTGAGTATGAAGGTAAGACCTATGTCAAGGGTGTTAACGGCTATATCCTAAAGGGCATGGAAAATAACAAAGATGTAAAGCGTGGTCTTTATATGTTATCCATCCCCAGCAATTTCATCTTCCGTATCAATCTAACCGAATTTGCTCATGTCTACAAGGAACGCCGTGAACAAGGCACTGCAAATCCTGAAGTCAAGAAAGCTGTTGAGATGATGGTTGACCAGCTTGAAAAAGCAAGTTGTGGATATATCAATCGTGAATATTTGATGAAAGTAAAGAATTAAGGAGGAAACAAAACATGAAAATTCGTCTCGACCTAACCAGTGCAGACCTTAGAGAACTAAATGACCCCGAAACCACTCAAGCTGTAATTGCTGAAGCCCATGCTATTCTTGACCATATCTTTGAAGAGAAGGATAATTTAATCAAGTGTAGCATTACTGTAGATGGCGATAAGGAGTAATATATGGGACTCTATATTGAAGGACATAACGACACTGAGACAATGGGAATGAAATCAATCAACATTCGCATGATGCCTCAAACCCTCGACCTCAAAATTCAACGACTGACCAAAACCGCCAAACTTCCCACCAAAGCACATGACACCGATGCTTGTTTTGATATTTATGCTGACATTCCTGAAGCAAAATACGAAGCTTGCCAAATAGAAACTGATGGTCTCGAATGGATTGAACTTGAAGGCATAAAAATTAACCCTCACCAAACTGTCCTAATCCCTACTGGCTTTGCCACTGAAATCCCCCATGGCTTCTGGGGTGCAATTTTCGCTCGTAGTGGTTTGGCTTCTAAGCAAGGTCTAAGACCAGCCCAAGGTGTACCTGTTATTGACGAACCTTATCGTGGGCAATGGATGATTCCCCTTCACAACGATAGCGAAGAAACTCGTATCATTCATCATGGCGATAGAATCTGCCAGTTTATGCTATTACCCTACTTTGACACAACCCTAACCGAAGTAGACAACTTATCTGAAACTGACCGTGGAGAAGGCGGTTTTGGTTCTACCGGAACAAACTAATCAAGGAGAATGTAAAATGGTGTATCCTGTACTACAAATCAATCAAGATGATTTAACTTCTACTATAATTATTACTGAAACCCAATATGATAATGAATTGATTTTAGGTGAAGCAGATGATACGCCTACATTGTTCTTGGCTCTATTGGAAATGTTCATGTGTCAATATGACAGTGGATATGAAGATGGCTATATGTCCGCTATTGATGACCAAGATGAGCAAGACGAAGAATATGATATAATGTAAAAAATGGGGAACAAAGCACTAAGAAAAATCTTGGCTTTGTTCCCCATTTTATTATTGACAAGTTGGTACAGATGTGGTATAATGCAGATAGATTAAGAAAGGAGATAAACCACAACATGACAATCACCAATTAAAAATAATTAACAATTTATTCATAATATGTTATTGATTTATTAACAAATTTATGGTATAATATAGATAGAGGTGAGAAAAAGGTCGCTCCTTTTCTCTTTAAAAAGGGATTGCTTACCTCAATCCCTTTTACTCTTATATTATTAAATCTTAGGTAAGGAGATTGAAAAATGAATAATCAAGACAATATTATAGGACAACAATTCGGTTTATTGACAGTTATTAGTTTTAGCAGAAAAGATAAATACGGAAATAAATATTATATCTGTCAATGCTCTTGCGAAAAGAAAACAATAAAAGAAGTACAGTTAGGAGCACTAAAAAATGGCAAAACTAAAAGTTGTGGGTGTTTAGTTACAAAAAGAAACAAAGAAAGAACTGGCACTCATATTATTCCTCCTCATTCTTTTATTATTAAAGACAATGACACTGCTATTATAAACATTAAAGATAGCAGTGTTATAATTGATAAAGAAGATTTAAATTTAGTGCTACAATATAGATGGTTTATAGGAACTCATGGTTATGCTATAACCAATATCAATCACCATAAAGTAGCTATGCACAAATTAATCACAAATACAGGAAAAGATATAGAGATAGACCATAAAAATGGTAATATCTTAGATAATAGAAAAAACAATTTAAGAATTACAGTTCATCAAAAAAACTGTTTAAATAAAAAAGAAAGAACAGACAACTCTATAGGGTATGTAGGCGTACAATATAAAAAAGATAAAAACAAATATAATGCTTTTATTACTTACAATAAAAAACATTATAGTTTGTTATGTAAATCTTTAGAAGAAGCCGTGTATGCTAGATATGTTTTTGAAATGTTATTATTTCAAGATTTTAGTGTCTTTAACTCAAGAGGAAAAGAAACTCCCAAAAAACCAAATAATTATAAAGAAATAGAACAGAAAATATACAAGAAACTAAACAAAAAGTAAAAAAAATAGGGACAGACTCAATTAAGAATCTGTCCCTATAATATTATTCTTCGTCTCCTATATCTTCTTCATCTTCTTCAAGAACAGGAGCAGTATACTTTAGCTTACCTCCAACAATGCTGAAATAAGCAGAGTCGAAATTAACACCACATACTTTCACAACATCGGTGACAGCTTCTGCTTCAATAGCGGTAATGGTCTTATCAATCACCTTGAAAACAGCACCATCAAACAATTGAGAGCAAGCGTTGACCGTGTTTTCAAGGTCAGCCGTGCCTTCGGCAGTGGTAATCACGCCCTTGTCAATTTTCAGGGTTTCATCAAACTGGAATCCACCACAAAAATTCGCCATCTATTTCACCTCATTAAC
>CALUYR010000283.1 GCA_944325045.1 Candidatus Gastranaerophilales bacterium | reverse complement strand
CAACAGGGAGGAAGATATGAAACATATTTGCGACATTTATAGATTAAAAACTGCAAGTTGAACTTGCGAAACTTAAACTTTTTATTAGCTCTGCTAAATAAAGTTCTTCGCCATATAAAAACATTGGATAATCAATACTACCTATCTCCTGAAAAAAAAACTTTGTTAGAATAATAAATGATCCATGTCCTGCGTATATATACTCTGATACATCCGGTTGACAGCGTTTTCTTTTATATAAAGTCATAGTGTATAATTTATGAAGAAAATGAACTTTATATAGAAAACGTATTAACATTAATTTATATAAAGGATACCTTTTTACAATAAATGGATTACGATTACGCTGTTCCGGAATTGACCATATAGTTGGAGCAACCCAAGCTATTTTGCAATCATATTTTTTATTGATTAATTTGGCAAAAAAATTTATATCTAATTCAATATCAACATTTGAAATAATCACATAGTCATAGCCTAAAACATTTTCTTTTTTCAATAATTTAGCGATACCACCTAAATATCCTAAATTTTCTTGACTAATAACTTCACACTCAAACAAATAATATTCCTTAGATAAATGAAAAGGATTACTTTTACTATGATCTCCTATTACAACTTTCAATTGTATATCAGAATTATTTCCCATAGCAACTTCTATGGAATCAAGATATTTGCTTAAAGCGTTATTACTATTATAAGAAATCGCAACTATCAAAACTTTCATATCATTTTTCAATTAGAAGATTAAAAATTTCTGTAGAAAGCATAGTTTGATTATACCGTTCTTTAAAAAAATCCGAGATTGCTTTCAAATTCATATCTTTAGGAGAAAGAGATAAAACAAACTTCAAACATTGCGATAACTCTACCTCTGAAGTAGCAGGTGAATAATAAAACAGTTTATTTGCAGTCACATCAACAAGACTTTCAGAACGACTTGAAATTACAGGGCATTTACAACTTGCAGCCTCAATGGGCGTATAACCAAATCCTTCATGGATAGATGTTGTTACAAAAACTTTTGCATGCTCATACAACCATCTTAATTCTGAATCACTTACATAATCAATATGACAAATAGAAGATTCAAGATTATTTTTTTTTATGTAAGGTAAAACCTCTGTATCCCAATACTCAGTTATTTTCCCTACGATAACGATCTTAAATGCTTGAAGTTTATCATAAGATAAGCTATACGCTTTTATCAATGTCAGTATATTCTTATATCTTGCCAAAGAATTTACGTATAATATATATTCTAGTTTCTCAGACACTAATGAAGGCTTTGATGAATATTTTGATAAAGTAATACCATTATATACTGTTTTCATCTTATAACTATATGAAGGCCATGTTTTTGCAACATCTTCTCTCACATAATTTGAGATACAAATTACCTTCCAAGCATTTTTTAAGTGACAACTAAAGAAATGTTTACTAATTTTCAGATAAATTCTTTTCAACCCTAAAGCCTTAAACCACCATGTATTGCTAAGAAACCTATCCGTTACTCGCATAGGTCGCAAATCATGTATTGTAATAACTTTTCGCCCTCTAACTTTTAAAGAATTCCCAGACCAACAAAACGGTAAATATATAACATCATATTCTAAGCGATTAACAACTCTACGCCATTTTAAAAGTCTATACACTCCTCTAAGATAAGGAATCTTTTGAATAATTCTATTGTCAGCAGGATATGATTCGATGCAGAAATTAGGATTTTTTTCAAGAAAAACCTTTTTCATATCGTCGTGAACTAACAGATGAACACATTTTTTGTCAATGCTATTCCACTCCAATAGGACTCTTATAGCATATATTGCTACACTTTCTCTCAACTTATCAGAATTGCTGATATAAGATAAATCTACTAAAATTCTCTTACACATACACTATTACACTAAATATAGAACATCAACGATAGTGATAAATATTTCTAATTAAATAAATTATAAGGACTAAAATAGATGTAATTACCAAACCGATAAAGGCATCAAATAAAGACATAAAAGTCAGCTTAGGATCAGTAATACCAGACAAAAAACTCATAAATAATGTATATCCCAAAGTAAGACCAATTATCCCTGCAGAAAACATAGTTGTAGTCTTTTTCGCCATAAAGCCTATTAACATTCCCCAAATAATTGAAAATACAATCCCTCCATTTCCAAACATAGCATATCCCCATATTGGTGGACGTGAATTTGCTCCAATCATCATACCATATTTATCAGGCATAATAGCATACATAAGTTGAGTTCCAATACCAGGCACGGACTCTGAATAATCTTTTATTCTTAATCCATATAAAAATGGGCCAGTCAAATCAACAAACCATGATGCAGGTTCTACTGTTTCAATAACTTCATTAGGGTATCCATACCAATAACCATCACCATTAGCAACCATTCTATTTATAAGAGAAATAACAGAACCTGAAAAACCTGTTTCACTATATCTTGAAAAAACTAACAAACTTCCAATAACAGCTATACATAATAACAATTTAATTACTCTTTTGGATGGCATGCATTGTTTACATATCACACAATAAAAATAATATTGGAACACTAATTGCAATAATGCAGATTTTGCACCAGTTAAAAAGATGTAACCCACAACAAAGAGGAACATTATTACTGAAATAAAAAAAATCTGCTTTGACAGTTTCTTTATGTTATCAACAACATAATAAAAGTAGAATATATTAAATACAGTAATAAACCCTGCTATTCTATAAAGTCCTCCTAGACCACCACCATCCTTAAAAGCAGAAAGCCTTTCAGATAAGAAAATACCAAAGTTGAAATATTTTAACTGAATAAAAAATATGATGATAAAAATAAAATTAAAGCAATGATACAGAATTGTTACACTCTTAAAATCAATTCTAACAACAAATTTCTTAGGATACAATTCAGTAGTTGTATACCCACGTATAAACATAATCCAAAAAAACAATTCTGCCGTAAGAAAATAAATAAAATATTTTACATCTATTTCCGACTCTACATATAAAAATATAGGAACTGTATTTGCAAAAACAGCCATAATTAAAATGTAGCAAAGAGGATTTATAAGAGAATCACATATTTTTCTTACAATCCACCACATTGCAACGCTAACTACTATTAGAATTACAACATAATCAAGTAAGCATTCAGATAATAATAAGAAGAAATCAATCCTTTTCATTCTTCTGATATTTTATTCGTATTATCAGACATTGTCGCAAAAACAATAATTTTGCAGGTATAATTCTCTTTATAACTTTTTTCCAATCACGTATACTAACTATTATCAAATACTTGCATTTCCATAAAATATCATTTTCAACATTCCAAATTCTTGCATTTTCTCGTAAAACCAATTTATAGTTTTCAATAGAAATACCTTTAGTGTTATCATATCTAGCTATCACTTGAGGAACATAACAGAAAGATTTATGTTGATAATACATTCTATAAAAGAAATTATAATCTCCACTGCTTTTAAAAGAAATATCAAATTTTTCCTCTTTCATAAGCAATGTCTTTACAAAAGTTGCTTGATGTCCAAAAGGCATACATCGAGATATCATATCTAATGGTAATGTTTCCCTAACATAATTCAAGCTGGGAGCTAAAAATAATGTATCACCATAAATTATATCAGCGTCCTTATCCTGCACAAACTCTATAAATAATTCAATCGTCTTGTCTTGATAGAATCCATCCCCTGCATTCATAAAATTAATCCATTCCCCTGTTGCCGCATCAATCCCCTTATTCATCGCATCATAAATCCCCTTATCCGGCTCGCTCACCCAATATGCCAATCTATCCGCATATTTCTTGATGATGTCAACGGTTCCATCCGTACTGCCACCGTCAATAATGATATACTCTACATCCGGAT
>CALUYR010000282.1 GCA_944325045.1 Candidatus Gastranaerophilales bacterium | reverse complement strand
CTTCTCAGTCCAGGCTTCGTATTCGTCGAAGCTGGAGAATTTCTTGGTTGTGTTCATTTCTTTTCCCTCCCGGCCTGCGGCCTGCTCTGATTCCTGGGGTGTTCCCTCTTGATGGTTATATTATATGCCTTTTGGTTCTCGTTTTCAATTGGCAGAATGTACAAAAATATGCCTTTTGATTCTCACTATTGCACAATACACGCCGCTCCTCGCCGCATGAGGCGGGCGGTGGCACCAGAGGTACACATGAAACAGTGGATAAAGAGACACCGGGTGGGCGAGGTATCCAGCAAATACGGATACAACCCAGAACAGTTTGACAGAGACCTGGAGGCCCGAAAGGCCCGCTATGATGCGCTGTGGGCAGACTTCTTGAAATGGATGAAAGGACGCGGGGTAACTCCTGACGAGGCAAGAGGTCTGTTCAGGAGGATGTTTGAGGAATATTTGTGAGAGGTGGTGACATGCCGAATGAGAACAATATCATATCGAACTCCGATCGAACTCCGGAGGAACGCAGGGAAATTGCGGCGGCTGGCGGCCGGGCATCCGGCGTGTCGCGGCGCAGGAAAAAGAGCCTGAGAGAGGCCGCAGAACTGTACCTGTCCCTGCCCGTGTCAGACAAGAAGGCATGGAACCGGCTGGCACGGGACGGCGTGGAGCCGGAGGACGTGGACAACCAAATGGCGATTATCGCAGGGCTGACCATGCGGGCCATGAAAGGCGACTCCAAGGCGGCAAAGGTGATATTTGACCTGATCGGGCCGACGGAGTCAGCACCGGAGCCCACGGGCGTGGAGGCCATGACCCTGTCCGAGAAGATGGCGGCTATCAGAGAGGCGGCGCGGAACATTGACCACTGACAAGCTGGCCGAGCTGGCCGTCTGGTACAACAACCTGAGAGACACCAGCAACGACACCTATATGCCCCTGTTTGAGTGTGATAGCAGATATCTGGTGCTCAAAGGGGGAGGCGGTTCCGGGAAGTCTATCTTTGCCGGGCGTAAGGTGCTGGAGCGCTGCGTGTCAGAGCCTGGGCACCGGTTCCTGGTGTGCCGGAAGGTGGCACGGACGCTGAGAGAGTCCTGTTTCGCCCAGCTCCGGGGACAGATTGCAGAGCACTATACAGACTGTGGGGCCGTTGTCAACCGGGGAGACCTGCGGATTGCGTTTCCAAATGGGTCGGAAATCCTCTTTGCCGGGTTGGACGACGTGGAGAAGCTCAAGTCCATCTACGACATCACCGGGATCTGGATTGAGGAGGCAAGCGAGCTGCTGGAGGCGGATTTTAATCAGCTGGACATCCGCCTGAGAACGCAGTGCCCCTATTACCTGCAAATCATCCTCACCTTTAACCCGATTTCCATTACGCACTGGCTCAAGGCGAGGTTCTTTGACAAAAAAGATCCGCGGGCCACAGTACATGAGTCCACCTATAAGGACAACCGGTTTCTCACCCAGGAGGCCGTCAAGACCCTGGAGGCATTCCGGGACACCGATGAGTATTACTATATGGTGTACTGCCTGGGCCAGTGGGGCGTGACCGGAAAGACCGTATTCGACGCCAAGGCCATTACAGCCCGGCTCATGCTCCACATCCAGCCGGAGGCCGTGGGATACTTTGATTATGAGGATGACGGACTCAGCCTGTCCCATATCCGGTGGGTGGACGACCCCAACGGGTTTATACGCATCTATCACAGGCCTAAGGACAGATACCCCTATGTCATTGGCGGGGACACAGCCGGAGACGGGAGCGACTCCTTCGTTGGCCAGGTGCTGGACAACACCACCGGGGAGCAGGTGGCCACGCTGCGCCACCAGAGCGATGAGGATCTATTTGCCAAGCAGATGTACTGCCTGGGCATGTACTACAACACCGCCCTCATCGGCATTGAGACCAACTGGAGCACCTACCCCGTCATGGAGCTGGAGCGGCTGCGCTATCCCAAGCAGTACGTCCGGGAGAGCGTGGACGACTACACCCACAAGGTGCGGCACGCCTTCGGGTTCTGGACAAGCACCAAAACCAGGCCCATCATCATCTCCGAACTCATTAAGGCCGTGCGGGACGATGTGTCCATCCTCAACGACGACACCACCATGGGCGAGATGCTCACCTTTGTGAGGGACGAGCACTACAAGCCAACCGCAGAGGAGGGCGCCCACGACGACTGTGTCATGGCGCTCGCCATTGCCCACCACATCCGGCCCCAGCAGGACTACCTGCCGGAGAGCCCGGAAGCGGAGGGCGTGGCCTGGGATGCCTCCATGTGGGAGGACTACAACAACGCCAGCAAAGCAGAGAGAGAATATTTAATCAAAAAATGGGGGAGGCCGAAAAAATGAAGAATATGGTATGGCACGAGGTTACGCCGGAAACGATACCTGATGAAACGGTCATTGTTGCATTTACAGACGGGGATGGAAACAGGGATATCATTATGGATGCCTATTATGACCGCAGAGAAAAGAGATGGTACACTCTGGATGAAAGAATACATGATTACTGGGGCCTGCTTTGCTGCAAAGTGACACACTGGATGCCGCAACCGGATTTTCCGGAGGACACGAAATGACGCAACTGCAGAAGCTGTGGGAGGCCATCCGGGCGGCCCTGGACAAGGGATACCGGGTGGAGATCCTAAAGGACAAGGCAGGGAACATCAAGGCCCAGACCATCCAGCGGAAAGCCCTGAAATAAATACTGTACCCACGCCGGAAATGACCGGCGGGAGGGGCCGAATGAGGTCATCACTGATACCAGTGGTGGCCTCTTTTTTTATGCCCGGAGGTGGATAGATTGCCCAGAAAACGCAAAGAGGCGGAGAAGCTGCACATGTGGCAGGAGCGGCTGTCCCGCAATGACAACGCATACAGCGCGGAGGCCGTCCGCATGGATCGGCGGGAGGAGCTCTACCAGGGGAGCGACCGGATCTCCCCCCTGACCGACCGGGCCCGGAAGAAGGGTACGCCCCACGTGCGGAACATCTGCGCGGAGCTGATTGAGTCCCAAGTGGACTCCAACATCCCGCAGCCAAAGGTCACACCCCGCCGGAAGCAGGACGAGTGGCGGGCCAAGCTCATCGAGGACATGCTCCGCAACGAGCTGGACAGGCTCCCCTTTGAGACCATCAACGACATCCAGGAGCGGACGGTGCCCATCCAGGGAGGCGCGGCCTTTTTGGTGGAGTGGGACAACCAGGGCGGCACCCACACATCCATCGGGGAGCTGACGGTATCCGCCGTCCACCCCAAGCAGATTGTACCCCAGGACGGCGTGTACACCGGCATTGAGGACATGGACTACATCATCCTCAAAGTCCCGCAGACCAAGGAGTACATCAAGCGCAAGTACGGCGTCGACGTGAGGGACGAGAGCGAGACCGAGCCGGATGTCAAGGGCTCTGTGGAGACTAGCACAGCCGACGACATGGTCACCCAGTACATCGCCTACTACCGCAACAAAACGGGCGGCATCGGCCTGTACTCCTGGGTCAACGACACGCCCCTGGAGGACATGGAGGACTATCAGGCCAGAAGGCTGAGGCGCTGCGCCAAGTGCGGCGCCCTGGAGCCGGCGGACGACGTGGAGCCCATCGGCCCGACCCTGGACGGCATCCCGCCCGGGATGGGCGGCAGCGCGGTGGTCATGGCCGGAGAGCCGGAGAGCGCCAAGTCCGGCGGCAGGAAGGTGTGCCCCTACTGCGGGGCCAGCGACTGGGAAGAGACACAGGAGGAGTTTGAGGAGATCTACGACCCCATCACCCAGGGGAACGGGAATGTGATCCCCGGCGCGCAGCCCGTTGAGGTGGTCACAGACCAGGTGGACGAGCTGGGCCTGCCCTTGGTGGCAATCGAGATGCAGCCCACCAGAGTCCCCTTCTACAAACCGGATATTTATCCGATTGTTCTCCAAAAGAATGTATCTGTATACGGAAAATTCCTGGGGGATTCGGATATCGACAAAATCGCCGACCAGCAGAACACCACCAACCGGATTGAAGCCAAGATCATCGACAAGCTGGTCAGATCCGGCTCCTACATCACCCTGCCCGACGCGGCCTCCATCAAGGTGGACGAGGACGATATGAAGGTCATCCGCCCGGGCAGCCCGGCGGATATGTCCATGATCAGCGTGTTTGACCTCCAGGGCAGCGTGGAGCAGGACATGACCTACCTGGAACAGGTGTATGAGGAGGCCAGGCAGATCATCGGCATCACCGATTCCTTCCAGGGCCGGAAGGACACCACCGCTACCTCCGGCACAGCCAAGGAGTTCTCCGCGGCCCAGGCTGCTGGACGGCTGGAGTCCAAGCGGGTCATGAAGGACGCCGCCTACGCCGCCCTGTTCGAGGCCATGTTCAAATTCAAATTGGCCTACGCAGACGAACCGCGGCCCGTGGTGTCCCATGACATCCGGGGCAACGCCAACTATGAGACCTTCTCGCGCTACGACTTCCTGGAGCAGGACGCCAATGGCGAGTGGTACTGGGTGGACGACTTCCTCTTCAGCTGCGACACATCGGCGCCGCTGGCGAACAACCGGGAGGCCATGTGGCAGGAGACCAGGATGAACCTCCAGACCGGGGCATTTGGAGACCCCGCCAGCCTGTCTACTCTCATCCTGTTTTGGACAAAAATGGAACTTTTGCACTATCCCGGCTCCAGCGACACCAAGGCGTACCTGGAGCAGGAGTATCAGAGGCAGCAGCAGGAGCAGCAGATGATGATGCAGCAGCAGATGGCCATGCAGCAGCAGCAGATGGAGGCGCAGGCCGTGCAGGACACCATCTCACAGGCCCAGCAGGACGCCCAGAGGGCGGCTGAAATTGGGGCCCCCACGCAAGCGAGGACGACGAGCGCAAGGTAACAGCGTAGAAATACCAAATCCCGAAGGAAAGGAGGGCACGACCATGGCAGACAACGGCTATATCGGCAAGATCGGCCACACGGGTGTGCAGAAGATCACCGCGCCCCATGCCGGCAGCAAGAAGACCGGCAAGAGCACCGTGAAGACCGGCACCGACCTCCGCAGCGGAAAGTAACAGAAAGGAGACTCACACATGGACATCGACTACGGCGCTGTTTTTGGGGTGGACGAGACCACCACAGGCGAAGAAGTGACGGAGCCCGCCGAACCGTCGGAAACCACCGAGAGCAGCGCAGGCGCAGAAGTGCAGGAGCCCGCCGAACCTGCCGCAGAAGAAAAAAATTTACCCGAATCTGTCAAGACAGAGGTAAAGACAGATGAGGACGCCAGGTTTGCCGCCGCCCGCAGGAAGGCCGAGGCAGAGCGGGACGCCGCCATTGCAAAGGCCAGACAGGATGCGCAGGCCGAGGCGCAGAAGACCATCGACCAGTTTTTCGCCAACTCCGGACTGGTGAATCCCTACACCCGGCAGCCCATCCAGAGCAAGGCCGAGTATGAGGCATACCGGGCAAGGTTTGAGGCAGAGCGCAAGCAGGAGCTGATGCAGAAATCCGGCATGAGTCCGGAGGAGTATCAGACCTATGTCAACGACCTGCCCGAGGTGAGGGCCGCCAAACAGGCCAAGGAGGCGGCGGACAAGGTCGCCAGAGAGGCCAGGGAGCGGGAGGCCAAACTCCGGGTCGAGGAGCAGCTCAAGGAAATCCAGGCCATCGACCCCAGCGTGAAGGATATCAGCGACCTGTCCAGGATGGAGACCTATCCAAAACTCTACGACCTGGTCAAGCGTGGCTACTCCATCTCCGACGCCTACAAGCTGGCCAACTACGACACCCTGACCGCCCGGAAGGCGGAGGCCAGCAAGCAGGCCGTCATCAACGCGGCCAAGTCCAAGGAGCACTTGAGCTCCACCAAGTCCAGAGGTTCCGGCGCAGTCTCCGTGCCCGCCGATGTGGCGGCCGACTACCGCCTGTGGAACCCGGACATGACCGACGACGAGATTCAAAAGGACTACCAAAAGTACCTGAAAAGCAAAGAAAGGAGCTAGAAATGGCTTTTCTCATTCATTCCGTGGAGGGCGGCTACATCCCCTCCTGGGAGTACCACCCCGCCGGGGCCATTACTCCCAAGGTCGGCCTTGCGCTGACCCAGACCTCCGGCAACTATGCCCTTGCCAGTGGGACTACCACGCCCACCTACATTTCCATGATGGAGGCCGAGGCCGCCCTGACTGCCGGCACCATTATCCCCGCTGTCAAGGTCTCTGAGGACATCATCTGGGAGACCGAATGGTCGGCCGCCGCCACGTCCATCAAGGCCGGGCAGAAGGTGACCATCGCCACCGACGGCCTGAGAGTGACCGCCACCACCGCCGGCGGCGTGGCCCAGGTCGTGGACATGGACGGCACCGCCATCGGTGACAAGGTGCGCGTGCGCCTGGTGGGGCCCGACCCTACCGCGGGCGGTTAAAGAGCAAAAGAAAGGAGTGACTTAAATGGCTGGTATTACGTTTTCTGAGGGCTCCGGCCTCGCCGATTCCATTTACGGCAAGAGCCAGGCCCCTATTCGCCGGTTCCTCGAAAAGCGGGGCGAGGCGTTTGAGCAGCAGTCCATCGTGAAAGAGATCTTCGCCATGGAGACCTCCACCCACTGGGCGGAGAAGTTCACCACCATGACCGCCATGGAGGGTTTCAAGCCCGTTGGGGAAAACGGCGCCTACCCCATGGACAACATCCAGGAGGGCTTCGACAAGACCTTGGAGCACATGGTGTGGAAGGACAGATTCTCCATCTCCAAGGAGATGGTGGATGACGCCAAGCTGATGGATCTCAAGAAGCAGCCCGCCGCCTTTATCACCGGATACTACAGAACCCGCGAGAAGTTCGGCGCGGCCCTTCTGGGCAGTGCCATCGCCGGGAACACCAAGATTAACTTCGGCGGCAAGATGTTCGACGTGACTACGGCGGACAAGAAGCCCCTGTTCTCCAAGGAGCACCCCGAGAAGCTGACCAAAAAGACCCAGAGCAACCTGTTTGCCGACGATTTCAGCGTGGACGCCCTGGGCGCCATGGAGACCGCCATGCAGGACTTCCGGGGAGACTCCGACGAGATCCTGGACGTGGCCCCCGACACCATCCTGATCCCCAATGACTACGCGCTGAAAAAGGCCGTGTTTGAGGCCATCGGCGCGGACAAGGATCCCGAGACCTCCAACAACGGCTTCAACTACCAGTACGGCCGGTGGAACGTCATCATCTGGCCCTACCTCAACCAGTACATCACCGCCGGCACCTCTCCCTGGGTGCTGTTGGACTCCCGGTACAACAACGAGTATGCCGGTGCCGTGTGGCTTGACCGAAAGACCCTGGAGGTCAAGAGCCACATCGACGACAACAACGACGCCAACGTGTGGAGCGGCTACGCCCGGTTCACCGCCGGTTTCAACGACTGGCGATTTGCCGCGGTGGGCGGCGTCACCGGCGGCACCGACCTGATTACCTGATCCGACGGGCGGGGGGTTCGCCCTCCGCCCTCTTTCTTTTGGAGGGCACATGAAAATCTGTGTGTACGCAATCGCAAAGAATGAGGAGAAATTCGTGGAGCGGTGGGTCTCCTCTATGAGAGAGGCCGACGGCATCTATGTGCTGGACACCGGCAGCACCGACCGGACGATGGAAAAACTGGCTGACCTGGGCGTGACCGTACACCAGGAAATCATAGAGCCGTGGAGGTTTGACACGGCACGGAACCGCTCGTTGGAGCTGGTACCGGAGGACGCGGATGTGTGCGTCTGCACCGACCTTGACGAGGTGTTCCAGCCCGGCTGGCGGGAGGCGCTGGAGAAATCCTGGACGGATGGAACCGAACAGCTCCGGCACCTCTACATTTGGAACTTTAAGAGCGACGGAACGCCAGGAACGTCCTTCCGGTACGAAAAGACGCATGCGCGGCATGGCTTCCAGTGGGCACACCCAGTCCACGAGGTGCTGGAGCGGACGGACGGAAAAAGGCTTTGGAAGGTGTCTGAGTGTGAAATGGTGCTGGAACACCACCCTGACCCGAGCAAATCCAGAGGGCAGTATCTCCCGCTTCTGGAGTTGTCTGTACAGGAAGCCCCAGAGGACGACCGGAACGCCCACTACCTGGGGAGGGAGTACATGTTCTATGGCATGTGGGACAAGGCAATCAATCAGCTTATGCACCACCTGAATATGCCGACGGCTGTGTGGAAACCTGAGCGCTGCGCATCCATGCGATTCTTGTCCAGATGTTTCTTGGAAAAGGGAGACAAGGCGGAAGCTATGGCATGGGCCATGCGGGCCATCGCCGAGTGCCCGGAGACCCGGGAACCGTGGGTACAGGCGGAGGAGTCGGCCTACTCCATGGGGGACTGGGAGTCCGTCCGGTATTTCGGCCGGAAGGCAATCGGCATCCGGGAGAAGCCCGCCATCTATATCAACGAGGACAAGGCATGGGGCGCGTATCCCTACGACGCGCTGGCCTTTGCAGAATACAAGCTGGGAGACATTGAGGGTGCCATAGCGCACACGGAAAGGGCCTTGGAGTTTGGGGAAGACGACCGGCTCCTGGGAAATCTCCGGTTTTACAAGGGGGTGTCTGTATGACGCTGGACGCGTGCATCAAGTCCGTGGATGAAATCAAGCCCAATGCCTTCTCCAACGACACAAAGACACAGTGGCTCAACGAGGTGGAGGGGATGGTGCAGACGGAGGTGTTCCTGTTCGCGCCGGTGGAGGTCATCCAGTATGACTACACCGAGGACAAGGACACGGTGCTGCTGGTAGACCCTCCCCACGACAAGCTGTACCAGGCATACCTGGCCGCCCGCGTGGACTTCGCCAACGGCGAGTACAACAAGTACCAGAACACCATGCAGATGTTCAACAGCTTTTTCGGGGAGTTCATGCGGTGGTATGCCCTCAATTACTGTCCGGCGGACGCACACGAGGAGGGATTACTATGAGCAACGGGCGCGGAGACTGGCACGGCTACTACATCTCGGCCTATGGGCTGGCGGTAAAGCACGGCTTCTCCGGCACCGAGGAGGAGTGGCTGGAGACCCTGAAGGGCGAGAAAATCGAGCTGCGCTACAACGAGGACACCAACACCCTGGAGTGGAAGTATGTGGAGAGCGACGAGTGGAACACGCTCATGGACATCAACGACCTGCAGGGCGCGGTGGTATCCGCAACCCTGGCCCAGGCCACCGCTGCCAAGGAGGCGGCGGAGACCGCACAGGAGGCAGCCGAGACGGCCCAGAGCGCGGCGGAGGACGCGGCAGGGGTAGCAACCACACAGGCCACCCAGGCGGGCAAAAGCGCCGCTGCGGCGGCCCAGGATGCCACCGACGCGGCCACCGCAAAGACGGCAGCAGAGACTGCACAGACCGCCGCACAGACTGCCAAGGGGCAGGCAGAGAGCGCGGCCAGCGCGGCCCAGGGTTCTGCTGCCAGCGCGGCGGAGGACGCCGGGAAAGCCCAGGCGAGCGCCACGGCGGCGGCGGGGAGCGCATCCGCTGCGGCCCAGGATGCCGCAGATGCAGAGGCAGCCCAGGCGGCAGCCGAAGCTGCGCAGAAGAAGGCGGAGGACGCGGCGGCATCTGTGGGAGACGCGGAGCAGGCGGCCCAGGACGCCATCACGGCAGCGGGCACCGCTACTACCAAGGCGGCGGAGGCCCTGCAGAGCGCCCAGGACGCGGCCCAGGATGCAGATGATGCAGAGGCGGCCAGGGCAGCAGCCGTGGCAGCACAGGGCGCTGCAGAGACCGCAGAGGGAAACGCGGAGGCGGCGGCAGGCACCGCCACATCTGCAAAGACGGCGGCGGAGACCGCCCAGGGAAAGGCCGAGGACGCCCAGGAGGCAGCCGAGACCGCCCAAGGAGCGGCGGAGCAGGCGGCCATCACCGCAACCACGGCAAAGACCGCAGCACAGACCGCCCAAGGAGCGGCGGAAGCTGCCCAGGGAGCCGCAGAGACGGCCCAGGACGCGGCGGAGACGGCGGCGGGAACCGCTACCTCCAAGGCTTCGGAGGCCGCACAGAGCGCCGCTGCAGCGGCCCAGGATGCGGACGACGCGGAGGACAAGGCCATCCTGGCACAGAGCTGGGCGGTGGGCGGAACCGGAACCCGCGAGGGAGAGGACACCAACAACGCGAAATACTGGAGCGACAACGCCCAGGGAGCTGCTGGCGGCGGCGTCACCAGCTTCAACGGGCGTTCCGGGGCGGTGGCCCCCCAGGCCGGGGACTACACCGCCGATATGGTGGGTGCCCGCCCCAGCACCTGGACACCTTCGGCGGAGGACGTGGGGGCCAGGCCGGACGACTGGACACCCAGCGCGGCGGAGGTGGGCGCTGACCCCACAGGGACAGCGGCGGCAGCCGTCGCGGCCCACAACCAGGCGGAGAGCGTCCACACGGCGGAGTTTGCCAAGAAGGCGGACGCCGCAGCCCTGACCGCACACACCGGAAACAAGAACAACCCGCACGGCGTCACTGCTGCCCAGGTGGGGGCGGCAAAGCCGGGGGACGTGTTCACGGTGACGCTGCTGGCCAGCGGATGGAGCGAGAAGAGCCAGACGGTGAACGACGAGCGGTTCGTGACGAGCGGGTACGCCTTCATCACCAACCCGGCGGATGCGAGCTTTACCGCCTGGGCGGAGGCGGTCATCCACGGCCAGGACGTGACGGTGGCCGGGCAGATGACCTTCACCTGCGCCGGGGATGCCCCCACGGGGGACATCACGGTTAGAATCATCAGACTGGAGGCTACGGAAGCATGAGCAGGACATTCAACATGGTGGGCGGCGGAGCTGGCGGAGGCATCAAGCTGGTGGCCATCGACATCACCAAGGCACCCAACAAGGTAAATTACCGGCCCGGCCAGACCTTCGACCCGGCTGGCATGGAAGTTACGGCAACCTATTCCAACGGGGCCACGCTGCTGGCCACGGGATGGACATACTCCCCCACCGGCGCGCTGGCAGAGGGGACGCAGAGTGTGACCATCGTGTACACCGAGGGAGGCGTGAGCGCCCAGGCGAGCCAGGCCATCACGGTACAGAAGGCCAGCTTCGCCGTACCGAGCCAGGGTTCTCCCCTGGTCTACACCGGCGGCCAGCAGTCGCCGGACTGGACGGGCTATGACAGCGCGGAAATGACCATCGGCGGAACCAGCGCGGCCACGGACGCAGGAGATTACCAGGCCATCTTCTCCCTGAAGGACAAGGTGGGCACCCAGTGGGCGGACGGCACCACCGAGGACAAGACGGTGAGCTGGAGCATCCAGAAGGCGGCGGGGAGCCTTTCCATCTCCCCCACCAGCATGACCCTGGACACCAGCGCCACCAGCAAGGTCATCACGGTGATGCGCTCCGGCACCGGGGCCATCAGCGCGCAGAGCAGCGCCCCCACGGTGGCCAGCGTGAGCGTGAGCGGGAACCAGGTGACGGTGACGGGCCTTCAAAACGGCAGCGCCACCATCACGGTGAGCGTGGCGGCGGACACCAACTACACCGCACCGGCCAATAAGACCTGCAGCGTGACGGTGAGCCTGCTGGCGGACAACTTCGCGGACAACGACTGGGCGGACATCATCGCGGCCTGCCAGAGCGGGAGCGTGCCTGCCAGCTGGGTGGTGGGCAACTACAAGGACATGACCATCAACGGCCAGCAGTACCGCATCGACATCATCGGAAAGAACCACGACACCTACGCCAGCGGCGGAACGGCCCCGCTGACCTTCCAGATGCACGACTGCTACACCGAGACCAAGCAGATGAACTCCAGCAACACCAACAGCGGCGGCTGGCAGAACAGTGCCATGCGCACCACTCACCTGCCCGCCATTTTGAACCTGATGCCCGCCGAGGTGAAGGCGGC